>NZ_JBHWZY010000631.1:0-4118 GCF_042727815.1 Nocardia sp. NPDC060220 | reverse complement strand
ACCATCTCCCTGGCCGCACTGACCTCGATCACCCTTCTGCCCGCGATGCTGGCCGTACTGGGCAGGCGCGTCGACTGGCTCGGCGTCGACTGGTTCCGTAAACCGGTCGCGAGAGATCGTGTTCCCGGCAACGGCTGGGGCCGATTCGCCGCGGGAGTCATGAAACGTCCACTGGTGGTGGCCGTTCCGATCTGCCTCGGGCTGCTGCTGCTCATCGTCCCGATCCAGAATCTGGCCTTCGGTTCCATCAACGAGCGGTTTCTCCCGCCGTCGCATCCGACGCGCCTGGCCCAGCAGCACTTCGACGAACTGTTCCCATTGCGCCAGATCGACCCGATCGACCTGGTCATCGTCACCTTCGACCCCACCACCGCCGATACCGTGCGCGCCGACGCCAACCACGCCCCCGGCCTGGCCGCGCCGTTCGCCGAACCGATGCAGTCGCCGTTCCAGCCCCAGGTCCTCACCACCCAGACCGTGCTCGCCGGATCCGGCGACGCCGAGGCGACCATCGACTACCTGCGCTCGATGGCGTTGCCGCCCGGCACGACGCTGATGGTCGGTGGGCAGCCCGCCGTGGAGAAGGACAGCATCGACGCGCTGGTCGAGTGGATGCCGCTGATGGTCCTGTTCGTCTTCCTGGCCAGCACGCTACTGCTGGCGCTGACGTTCGGTTCGCTGGTGCTGCCGCTCAAAGCAGCCGTGCTGAATCTGCTCGGGCTCGGCGCCACACTGGGCGTGCTCACCTGGGTCTTCATCGACGGGCACGGCGCGGGGGTGTTCGGCTTCACCCCGCAACCGATCATGTCGCTGGTCCTGGTCGTGATCGTGTCGGTGGTCTACGGGCTGTCGACCGACTACGAGGTATTCCTGCTGTCACGCATCGTCGAAGCCAGGGCCGCGGGCGCTTCCACCACCGAAGCCGTGCAGGCGGGTATCGCCCGGACGGGCCGCATCATCACCGCGGCCGCGGTGATCCTGCTGGTGGTCACCGGCGCGTTCGCACTGTCGGATCTGCTGATGATGCAGTACATCGCCTTCGGCATGGTGACCGCACTGTTCATCGACGCCACCATCCTGCGGATGCTGCTGGTGCCCGCGTCCATGCGGCTGCTCGGGGACGCCTGCTGGTGGGCGCCGGCGTGGCTCGAACGCCTGCGGCCCGCGCCGCAACACCAGACCCTCGCCCACCCGACACCTTCCGGAGCTGCTCCGACGCCAGTCCGCGGCGACCGGGACTGAACCTGCGGAGTACCACCATGAACGTCCGGAGCGGCACCGTCGAGGTGCCCACCGCCCCCCTCCGCACGCTGCCCGCCTTCGCGTGGCGCGAGGTATCGATCGTCGCCGCCGTGGCCGCGATCCTGTTCCTCGCCAGGATCGACCGCTATCGGATCGGCGGTGACGAACTGTATTTCCTCGCGGCCGGACGGCATCCGTCGGTGAGCTATGCCGATCAGGGCCCGCTGGTTCCGCTGCTGGCGGCACTGTCGGACCACCTCGCACCGGGATCCACGGTTGCACTGCGGGTACCCGCGCTGCTGTTCACAGTGCTGGCCATCGTGCTCAGCGCGGTGATGGCCAGGGAGTTCGGCGGCGGCCGACTCCCCCAGACCGTCGCCGCGCTTGCCTACGCGACCACCCCGATGGCGGTGATGCAATCGGCGATGCTGAGCACCTTCGCCCTCGACATCACCTTGACGGCGGTGCTCGCGTGGTTGCTGATCCGCTGGGTGCGCACTCGCGAGGACTACCTGTTGGTCGCGGCGGGGTTCGTCGCCGCCGTCGACTTCCAGGTCAAGTGGCTGATTCCGATCATCTGGGCGGTGCTCGCGCTCGGCGTGGCCGTGTTCGGGCCGCGGGAGATGCTGCGCAGGCCCGCGTGGTGGCTCGGCTCGGGTCTGCTCGCGGGGTCGGCGGTCCCGATTCTGTGGTGGCAGCACAGCAATGGCTGGCCACAGCTGGCGATGGGCGCGATCGTGCGCGATGAGCAACTCGCCACCGCCGGGGTTCTCGCGGCGCCGTGGACGATGATTCAGGTCACCGGAGCAGCCGGTCTGCTGTTGCTCGCCGGCATGTGGGCCGGGCTGCGCGCGCAGCGGTTCCGTCCGTATTACTTCCTGATCCCGATGATCGCGATCGGGCTGGGCGCGGTGGTGCTGGCGGGCCTGCGCCCCTACTTCGTGGCCGGTGCTTTCCCCGGGCTGTTCGCCGCGGGCGCGGTGTATCTGGCGGACCGGGGTATCACGCGACGCGGCGCGATCATCGGCGGTGGCTTCGGCACGCTCGCTACCGCGATCTGCGTCGCGCTCGTCGTCGCGCTGCCCCTACCGGAGTCGGCATTGCGGCAGTCGACGACCGACTATTCCCAGATCCACTCGCGCAGTGTGCTTTTCGGTCCGAGCGGTTGGGACGACCTGGTCACCGCGGTTGCCGAGACCTATCACCGGATACCGCCGCGGCAGCGCGAGGGTGTGGTGATCGTGACCCAGAACTATTGGCAGGCAGCGGCACTCGAGGAATTCGGGCCTGCCGCCGGTCTTCCCGCGGTGTTCAGTCCGAACCGCGGCTACGGCTACTTCGGCGCCCCACCCGACACCGCGACCACGGTGCTCTACCTCGGGGTCGACGGTCCCGACACCGCGCTGCGTACCCGTTTCACACAGACGACGCTGCTGACCCGCGTCGACGAGCCCCTCGGCTTTCCCGGCGTGAACCGCGGCGTCGCGCTGTGGCTGTGCGACGGCCCGAGCGAACCGTGGTCGGCGCTGTGGCCCGACGCCAAGGAACTGCGCCTGGTCGACGGAACGAGTCGGCATGGGCGATAACGACGCAGCAGTGAACGGAGACAAGACAGTGCGCAATTCGATGGTGCGACGGCTCGCGCTCACGGTGGCGGTCGCCGCCGCGGGCCTGCCCGTCGTCGCGACGGCGCAGGCGGCCCCGGACCTGGTGGCCGCCCGTGCCATGGCGGCGGCGCTGCCCGCACCGAACGGCTCCTACGCCGTCGCGGCCGCGGCGAACGGGCCGGGCAAGGTGATCGATGTGACCGTGCACTCCGCGGCGATGAATCGACCGGTCACCGTCGCGGTCATTCCCGCCGCCGACCCCGAGGCGCCCGCCGGCTCGCTGTATCTGATCAACGGCGTCGACGGTGGCACCGACACCCCCGACTGGCGCGAGGGCAGCAACTGGTTCACCAAGACCGACGCCCTCGACTTCTTCGCCGCGAAACAGGCGAACATCGTGATGCCGATCGGCGGTGCGGGCACCTTCTACACCGACTGGCAGGCCGACGATCCCGGTACCGGACGCAACCGCTGGCTGACCTTCCTCACCACCGAACTGCCGCCGATCATCGATTCGGCCTTCCACGGCACCGGCCGCGACGCCGTCGCCGGACTGTCGATGGCCAGCTCGGCGGTCTTCCGGATGGCACAGCAAGCACCGCAGCGGTTTCAGATGGTCGGCTCGTTCAGCGGCTGCATCCAGACCAGCAACCCGGCCGGACAGGCGATGGTGGCATCGATCGTCACCGCACGCCGCGGCAACCCGCTCAACATGTGGGGACCACCCACCGATCCGGCCTGGACGGCCAATGACGCCGCCCTCAATGCCGAGAAGCTACGCGGAGTTCAGGTGTATGTGAGCACTGGCAACGGCCTACCCGGCCCGCTGGACACCTTGAACGGCCCTGGTATCCAGCGCAATCCGGTGAAACTGCTCGATCAGCTGCTCATCGGCGGCGTGCTCGACGGGATCACCGTGGTGTGCACCGCGTTGCTGCGCGACCGCCTGGCCGCCCTGAATATCCCGGCGACCTTCGATTTCCGCCCGGCGGGCACGCATTCGTGGGGCTACTGGGAGCAGGACATGCACACCTATTGGGAACGCGCCGCCGCGCTGCTCGTCCCCTGAACACACGAAAATCGGGTGCATCGCGGCCAAGCCGTGCCGCGATGCACCCGAATCGTCCGCTCGTCTACAGGGAGCCACCACCCCCGATCAGCCACGGGTTGAACGTGCAGGTCAGGTTCGGGTTCTGCACCGGATCGAGCGCCCGCAGCGCGATCGACAAAGCACGCGGCGAGTACATCATCGTCAGGTGATCGGAGATG
>NZ_JBHWZY010000630.1:0-4123 GCF_042727815.1 Nocardia sp. NPDC060220 | reverse complement strand
GGCGATCACCTACCGCGTGCGCGGCACCGGCGTCCTGCCCTTCACCCCGGAACTGCCGCCATTGGCCGCCGCGGAATCCGCCGACGCGCGCCCCGCGTTGCTCGGCACTCGCAAGGTGTGCTTGGACGGGCGCCGCGGCTACGTCGACACCGACATCTACGACTACACGAAACTGCGGGCCGGCCATGTCCTGCGCGGACCCGCGGTGATCGAGGTACCGACGACGACAGTCGTTGTGCCGCACGACACGACCGGCTCGATCGACCGGCTCGGCAACCTCACGATCACCGTCGACTGACCGCCCTCAGCACACCAGGAGTACGACCATGACCACAACGATTCCCGGCTCCGAAGGATTCGTGAGCCGACCGCCGGACCTCGACGCATTGCAGCGTTCGCTGCCTTCGTCGGTGCCCGTGCACACCGTGACGCAAGAACAGATCGACAACGTCGACCCGCTCACCTACGAGGTGATCCGGCACCGGCTCTGGTCGGTGACCGACGAGATGGGCGAGGCGCTCAAGCGGATGTCGGGTTCACCGATCGTGACCGACGCCAACGACTTCGACTTCGCCATCAGCGACGAGCTCGGCCAGGAAGTCCAGGTCGGTCTCTACAACACCATGCTGGTCGGCGCGGTGGACCTGGCGATCTACTGGACCCTGCAGAACCGCGCGAGCAACCCCGGTATCACCGAGGGCGACATGTTCCTGTGCAACGACCCCTGGGTCGGTGGCGGTCTGCACCAGAGCGATGTCATCGTCTACCAGCCGGTCTTCCACGACGGCAAGCTGTTCGCCTGGACCAGCGCGATCTGCCACGAACCCGACCTCGGTGGCTCCGGCCTCGGGTCCTTCGACCCCGCGGCCAAGGACGTGTTCTCCGAGTCCCTGCCCACTCCGCCGATCAAGGTCGTGCGTGACTACGAACTGCAGCGCGATGTCGCCGATGCCTGGGTCCGCCGTTCGCGCGTGCCGATGCTGGTCGGCCTGGACCTGCGCGCGAAGATCGGCGCCAACTCCGTCGGCCGCAACCGGCTGCTCGCGGTGATCGAGCAATACGGAGCCGACACGGTCAAGGCCGTCATGAAGCGCATGATGGCCGATGCCGAGACCCGGCTGCGCACGAAGCTGTCCGATCTGCCCGACGGCACCTGGCGTGCCACCGGTTACCAGGACCAGGCGAATGTGGGTGACCGTGGTGTCCACAAGATCACCGTGGCCATGACGAAGCGCGACGACCACCTCGTCTTCGACTTCACCGGCACCGACCCGCAGACCGGCGTGATCAACTGCACCTACGCCGGCATGCGCGGCGGGGTGATGCTCGCGCTGCTGCCGATCCTGGCCGGCGACATTCCCTGGTCGGCCGGTGGCCTCATGCGCTGCTTCGAATTGATCTCCGAGGAAGGCACGCTCAACAACGCCACCTTCCCGGCCGCGGTCAGCCGTGGCCCGATCGGGCCGGCGTGGTTGACCGGCAACCTGATCGCGGAGTGCCTCGCCCAGATGCTCGACCAGCACATCGAGCTGGGCAAGAACGTACAGGCGTCCTGCTGCGGCACCTGGGACACCACTGTGGTGGCGGGCCTGGACGAGCGGCCCGAGCAGCCCGTGCCGTTCCTCAGCATCATGATGGAACCCATGGCGGGCGGCTACGGTGCGCGTCCGGTGGCCGACGGCATGGACACCGGCGGTTTGTTCTGTATCCCGATGGGGCGCATTCCGGACACCGAGATGACCGAGTTCCTGTATCCGCTGCTCACCCTGTGGCGTCGCGAGGAGCCCGACTCCGGTGGCCCCGGCCGGCATCGCGGTGGTGTCAGCGCCTCACTCGCGGTCACCCCGTACGGGACGAGCCTGCCGATGGGCCTGGTCTTCGCGTCTGCGGGCAAGGCGGTGTCCCAGAACGGTGGACTCGCCGGTGGCTTGCCGGGCAACACCGGCCTGGAGATCCTGGCGCGCGACTCCGGTGTCACCGAGATGCTGGCCGCGGGATCGATTCCCGGTTCGCTCGACGAGCTGGCGGGCACTCAGGATCTGGGTGCGTGCTACGCGGAGAGCTACCTGGCTCCGGGCGAGGTGCTCTACATGCATTGGCAGGGTGGCGGCGGTTACGGCGACCCGCTGCGACGCGAGCCCGAGTCCGTGGCGATCGATGTGCGCAACGGCAAGGTGACACCGGCCGGCGCCGAAGCCGGGTACGGCGTCGTCGTCACCGACGGCGACCTCGACTCCGCCCGCACCGAAACATTGCGTGCGTCCGTGCGCGAGGAACGGCGGCAGCGCTCCACCGTGCCACCGAGCCAAGACGCGAAACTGGATCTGACGCATGCCCGCCGCCTCGACGACAACCTGGTCGAAGTCCGCATCGGCGACAACCGCGTGGTCGGGTGCGCGCACTGTGGTCAGCTGCTCGGCGACAGCAAGTCCGGCAAGCTGGCGCTGGCGCGCTTCGAGGGACCGTCCAGTGTGGCCGGACCGCAGGTGACCTCCGACCCAGCGGTCTACGTCGACACCGAAGTGGTGTTCCGGCAGCAGTGCTGCCCCGGATGCTGGACCGCGGTGTACTCCGGTGTGGTTCCGGCCGATCACCCCGACCACATCGCCGAACTGGCCCAGCTGCTCCCCGCGGTGGCACAGCGATGACCACGTCCGTGACCGGCCGCGCGCGCTGGGGCGAACGCCTCGTCGGGTTCCCGGCCGACCGCGCGGACCGGTACCGCCACTCCGGTGCGTGGACCGATCAGCCTGTCGCCGAACGACTCCACGACATCGCCATCCGGTTCCCGGACCGGATGGCGGTGATCGCCGCCGAGGGTTCGGTGACGTTCGCCGAGCTCGACGTCCGCACCGATCGTATCGCCGTCGGGCTCGGCGAGATCGGCCTCCGACCCGGTGATCCGGTCCTGTTCCAGGTCGGCAATCGGCTCGAGACCGTATTCGCCTGGTACGGCTGTCTGAAAGCGGGCCTCGTCCCGGTCGCGACTTTGGCGGCCCATCGAGGCCACGAAGTCGGGCAGATCAGCCGTAAGGTCGGCGCGGTCGCGCACCTGGTAGAGGCCGGAACAACGTTCGATCTGGTCACCTTCGCCCGCGAGCAGGCCGACGGCCATCCGACCCTGCGGCGCATTCTCACGCTCGCCGCGCCGGACGGTATCGGCACCTACGCGCTCGAATCGCTCGGCGCCGACGTGCCGGCGGATCAGGCGCGAGCGCACGTGGCACAGGTTCAGTCCGCCATCGATCCCCTCGACATCGCGGCGTTTCAGCTCTCCGGTGGCACCACCGGGGTGCCCAAGGTGATTCCACGCCTGCACGTCGAGTACTGGAACAACGGACTGCTCTACGCGCGCAGGCTCGGCTGGGACGAGAACACCCGTGTCGCCCACCTGATCCCGATCATCCACAACGCCGGCATCACCTGCGGTCTGCACGGCGCGCATTCGGTGGGCGGTTGCTTGATCCTGGCGACCGCGGATCCGGCGACGGCGTTTCCGCTGATCGCCGGCGCGCAGGCGACGGCGGTTCTCTTCGGGCACGGACACTTCCAAGCCCTGTTGTCGCCCGGCTACGACGAGGTCCGGCGCGAGGTCCGGCAGGTGATCCTCTCCGGCGCGAAGCCGACCGCTGAGCTCTTCGAACGTGCGGATGACGGCGAAGGGCGGTGGGCCGGGCAGCTTTTCGGCATGTCGGAGGGGCTGTTCACCGTGACCGAACCGGCGGCTCCGGAGCAAGCCAGGTTCGCCACGGTCGGCACCCCGATCGCCGCCGACGACGAGATCCGGATCCTCGATCCCGGCGGCGAGACCGAACTGTCCGACGGCAGCGTCGGTGAGCTCGTCTGTCGCGGGCCGTACACCATTCCCGGCTATTTCGACGCGGCCGAACACAATCGGACCGCCTTCACCTCCGAGGGCTTCTATCGCACCGGCGATCTCGCCATGGTGACCACCATCGACGGCGGGCGGTACCTGTCGATCGAAGGGCGGATCAAGGACCTCATCAATCGGGGCGGGGAGAAGATCAATGCCGAGGAGATCGAGCTGCTGCTGGTGAAACACGAGAACATCGCCAACGCCGCAGTGGTGGCGATGCCCGATCAACGACTCGGGGAGAAGACG
>NZ_JBHWZY010000629.1:0-4123 GCF_042727815.1 Nocardia sp. NPDC060220 | reverse complement strand
GTAGTGCCAGTGCGGCACCGGGTCGGCTCGCGGGTAAACCCTGACGGGATCCAGCGGGTCAGGGCCACCGAGCGTCCAGGAGATCAGCGTCCCCCACTGCTGCCCTTCGGTATCGCCGTAGATCGGCTTCAGCGCGTTTTCGATAGCCGTGAGGCCGGATAGATCATCCACGCGCCGATCTCAATGAAAGTGATTGGTATGCAGCTGATCAAGCAGGCAAGGTTCGTGCGAGCTCAGCCGACCGGTGTGAGGCGGAGGCGTTCGGCGAGTTCGTTGAAGATGTAGAAGTTGGGGATGGTGCTGACGGGGGCCAGCGACATCCACACGCCGGAGAGTTTGATGCGGATGTGGCCGCTGCGGGCGTCGATGAGCTGGATGTCTTCCCAGGACAGGGCTTCGCTGCGGAAGGTGAGGGCGTCGAGGGAGAGGGAGAGGTCGCCGAAGGGGACGGTTTCGCCGTTGTCGATGGCGGCCACCGCGGCGGGGAGTTGGGTTGCGGTGACGGCGGATTGGATGGCGCGGGCCCATTCGCGGGCGCGGGCGAAACCCTCTTCGTCGATGGTCGCTTCGACACCGCCGGGGCCCGACAGCTCCAGCAGGTAGGTGACGGGGGTGGTGTCGTGGAACGGGATCGCGTGCTGACGCACTTCGGTGCTGTCCCACCGGAATCCGGCCACGCGCTGACCCGAGCGGTAGACGGTGACGCCCTGGTCGAACAGGTCGATGCGGGCGGCGCGGTTCTGCCGGTTGATCACCCCGCGGCGCAGTGCGAGCAGGACGGGCGCGCCGGCGATCACGAGCAGTGCCACACCGCCCTGCCAGCCGCCGACGGCCGCGACGATGATGCCGATGGTGGCGATACAGCCCGCGACGATGCCACAGCCGCGCACGAAGGTGTCGTCGGCGGGGGTGGCGAGAAAGGTGTCACGGTGCGCGCCGAGCTGCTGATACTCCGCCATCAGGTGTATCAGTTGGGTCAACGGCACCGCGTGCCGAGCATCGGCTACGTCCTCCGGCCTGTTCGGAGTGATCACTCGTCCCTCCAAGAGGCGTTTTCATCCGCGGCGAAGCGTATGCGAACCGGCGGAATATTGCCACCGGTACGGAGATGAAATTCTGGCCGCGACCGGGCGGAATGGCTCAGCCGATGGCGAAAGCGACGAAGAATCCTGCCGCGGTTGCCATTCCGACCCACCAGCCGCCTTCGCGATAGGCCTCGGGGACGAGTGAGTCGGCCAGCACCGCGATCGTGGCGCCGCCCGCGAACGCTTGGACCGCGCTGATCGCGGTCGTCGAAACCGAGTCGGCGTAAGCGTTTCCCAGCACGGTCACCGCGACGAGCACCGCGGCGGTCACCGCCCAGAGCGCGAAGGTCCGGCCCGCCTCGAACCCGTGCTGCTCGCGCATGAGTACCGCCCCGCTGACCGCTTCGGGCACATTGCCCGCGGCGATCGCGACCACCAACACCAATCCGCCTCCGCCACTGAGGGATACACCCAGTGCGAGGTTCTCCGGCACGCCGTCGAGCACCGTCCCGAGCAGCAACGCCCAGCCGATAGCGGCGGGCCCCAGTTTGTTCTCGATGAGATGGTTGGCGACCACGTACACCCCCGCGCCGGCGAACAGCGCGCTGCCGGCGAGCAGCGCGCCGTCGCGGTGGAAGGCGGGCGCGAAGAGCTCCTCCGATATCGCCGCGATCATCGTGCCCGCGCCGAACGCCATCATCGCGGCGAGCACGGCTTTCGGCAGCGTCCACCGCAGCCCCACCGCCACCCCGATCAGCAGCGGGACCGCGGTACCGAGGCCGTACAGCAGGGCGGTAGACATGCCGAGAGCCTATTCGGCTGTGCGCGACTAGGGTGGTTGACGTGTTGGTTGTGGACGAAGGCGAACGCACGGCACCGGCGATCGTGTTCCTGCACGGCATCCCCGGCTCGGTCGACTGGTTCGCCGCGGTCGCCGAGCGGATGGTCGCGACCTTCCGGGTGATCCGCGTGGACATGCACGACTTGGGCGCCGACGGCGACTTCAGCGCCGCGGCCCGCACCGCTCCGCTCGTCTCCCTCATGAACGACCTCGACCTCACCGACGTGACGGTGGTCGGCCACTCGTTCGGCGCCGAGATCGCGCTGGAACTCGCCGCCGCGTCGCGTCGGGTGGCTCGCGTCGTGGTCGTCGGCCAGGCCCCGGACTACCGGGCCGCGAGCATCCCGACCGCCGCGAGATGGGTGGTCCGTCCGTGGTCGGTGCGCTTGGCGCAACGGTGGACACCCGGACCGGTGATCCGCCTGGCGAACCGTTCGGTCTTCGCGCCCCGATTCCGTTACGACTCGGCGCCCGGCCTGGCCGAAGCGCTGGTCCGCGATTTCCGCACTGCCCTTCCCGGCGGCCTCGCCTACGCGGTGGGCGGCCGTGCCGCCGACTTCGCGGCCGCCCCGCTCGACATCCGCGCGCAAGCCCTCGACCAGCCCGTCCTCGCCGTCCACGGTCGTCACGACAACCTCTACGACAGCACCGAGACCCTCGCCCGCTTCGCCGCGGCGGGCGCCGACACCCACCTCGTCGAGCACGCGGGCCATTCGCCCCAGGTCGAGCAACCGGACGAGTTCGTCTCCGTGCTGGGCGAATTCATCAGATCCCACTGACGGCGGAGACCACGAACGTCCCCGGCGTGCCCTGCGCCCCCAGCGGTCCGCCCTTGTCGAACTGTGAGGAGACGATCAGCGCCTGCTCGCCCGAATGCACCATCGTGGTAGGAACATTCAGCGCGGGATCGTGGAATTCGCCGGTGCGGGTGGCGGTGGCGCCGTTGTCGCCGAGGGTCCAGCGGCTGATGGTGTTGTCGAGGTTGTGAACGATCCACAGGGTGTCCCCGCGCAGGTCCAAGCCGTCGCCGTGGCGCGCATCGCCACCGGTCAGCGCCACCTTGCGAATCGTTTCCTGGCCGCCGGTGAGGTCGATGCGGTACAGCTCGGCCGCTGACATGGCGACGACGATCAGATACGTCCCGGCCGGGTCGGCGACAATTCCGTTGAGCTCGAACACCTTCGGCTCACGCGGTCCGAGGGTGGCGGTCAGGTCGTAGGCCACGGTCAATTCGTCACGGCCGGAGCCGACGACCGCTCGGTAGACGACATTGCGCACGCTGTCGGTCAGGTAGGCGGACCCGTCCGCCCCGAAATCCAGATCGTTGACGAAACGTGGTGCGTCACCGGGTACTGCGAACTTCGCGAGCAGTGCGCGTGACCCGGTGTCGTGCACACTCACGCCCACACCGGAATCGATCACCCACAGCCGACCGCTCCGATCGACCTTCACGCCGTTCGCTGTCTTCCTGCCGTCGGCGCCCGCGGGCAGGAACACCTCCGCGCGCGCGGCGTCGGCCGTCGCCCGGTAGACGGCTCCGTCCGCGAACGACCCGACATAGGTGTCACCGTTGCGCGCGTCCAAGCCGATGCCCTCGGGATATACGGCGCTGCCCGGCAGTTCGTAGGCCGTGCTCAGCGTGGGTGTGGCAGGCGAGGTCCCGCACGCGGTCAGGGCCAGGCATGCGGTGGCGACGGCAATGGTTCGCAACATGATGAAGCCTCTCAGTGATGTAATGCTGAACATCAAGCGATAGGCAGTAATGTAAATTAGAGTCGTTATGATCGTCAAGGGAGTTACGAAGTGATGGGCGGATATCATGCACCCATGACGTCCATGCCCGCCGCCGAGAGGCTCGGCTCGTATATCAAGCGCGCCGAGCAAGCCCTGATCGCGACCAAGACTGCCGCGCTGAAACCGGCCGGGCTGACCGTCGCGCAGTACAGCGCGCTGTTGCACCTCGCGGAGAACCCCGGCATCTCGGCGGCCGCCCTGGCCCGGCTGGCCGGCGTCACCCCGCCGACGATGAACACCGTGCTGACCAACCTCCAGGAGCGCGGCCTGGTGGATCGGACCCCGCACGAGTGGCACAAGAACGTGCTGGAGACCCGTCTGACCGAGGCGGGACGGTCGGTGATGGCCGATGCCGACACCCGCGCGATCGCGGTGGAGCGCACACTGGCCGATCGATTCACCGCGGCGGAACTGGCGGCGGTGCAGGAACTGCTCACGCGCAGCGCGCTGGCACTCGACGAGA
>NZ_JBHWZY010000628.1:0-4126 GCF_042727815.1 Nocardia sp. NPDC060220 | reverse complement strand
CGGCGTGCTGGTCGGCAACCCTCCTCCGCGGTGGGGTGCTCCGGGTGACGACCAGGCTGACGTCCGAATTGGGCGCGGCAAGCGCGGGCCACCTCTTCAGGAGCGGGTCCCTGAGCCGACGGGATTTCGTCATGACTGCTGTAATCGACCCCACCTGTGCCATCGCCGCCGTTTCCGGTGCCGACCTGCAGGTTCCGCTCGTTCAGGGCGGTACCAGCTCCTACGCCAACTTCGACTACGCGGCGAGTGCGCCGGCGTTGAAGCAGGTCACCGACCGAATCTCGCAGTTGCTGCCGTTCTACGCCAGCGTGCACCGGGGCGCGGGATACGCCTCGCGGATCTCCACCGAGTGCTACGAGGCCTCGCGTGGGTCCGTTGCCCGGTTCCTCGACGCCGACGACGACCAGGTCGTGGTGTTCACGCGCAACACCACCGATTCGCTGAACCTGCTGGCTGGGTGCGTGCCGGGGGAGACCGTGGTACTCGATATCGAGCACCACGCCAACTTCCTGCCGTGGGCGAAGCACGGTCGTCGCGTCGTGCGAGCCGCCGCCACGGTCGAGGAGACGATTCAGCGTGTCGTCGCCGAGCTGTGCAGCAAGCCTGCCGCGCTGCTGGCGGTGACCGGCGCGTCCAACGTCACCGGTGAGGTGCTGCCGCTGGAACGGCTCGCGACCATCGCCCACCTGTGTGGTGCGCGCATCCTCGTCGACGCCGCGCAGCTGGCTCCGCATCGCCGGATCTCCCTGCGCGAGACCGGGATCGACTACCTCGCCTTCTCCGGGCACAAGCTGTACGCGCCGTTCGGTTCGGGTGTGCTCGTCGGCCGGCGCGACTGGCTGGACGAGGGCGAGCCCTACCTGGCCGGTGGTGGTGCGGTGCGCAATGTCGGTGTGACAGAGGTCGAATGGGCGTGCGCACCGCAGCGGCACGAAGCCGGTTCGCCGAACGTCCTCGGCGCGGCCGCTATTGCCGCTGCCTGCGATGCGCTGGCCGCCATCGACCCCACCGAACTCGTCGCGCACGAGCGCTTTCTGGCCGACCGGCTGCGAGACGGCCTGTCCGCGATCCCCGGCGTCGACCTGGTCGGTATCTGGTCCGACAGTCCCGACTGTGTGGGCATCGTCGCCTTCACGATCGCCGATGTCGCCCCTGGCAAAGTCGCCGCGTACCTCTCCGCCGAACACGCCATCGGCGTGCGCGACGGCCGCTTCTGCGCGCACCCCCTCCTCGCGAGCCTCGGCCTCGACGCCGCCCTCCGAGCCAGCATCGGCCTCGGCACCACCGCCGCCGATGTAGACCGCTTGATCAGTGCCGTAGCCACCCTGGTCAGCCAAGGCCCCGCCTGGAATTACGCCGCCACCGACGGGCACTGGAACCCGACCCCCGAAACCCGTCCCCTCAGCGCCTCTTCCCCCGAAGGCGCCGCCCCCTGCCTGATCGGCTGAACTCGTCACAGGCGAGATTCGCCGAACGTCGGCCGTCGAGACCTGCTCTCGGCGGCCGATATTCGTTTTCCGTCGAGTGGTATCCGTCCGAGAACCCGACGGACCGCTTCTCGGAAATTCCAGGTTTGGACTGCCTCCCAGCTGGGTAACGCCTGTCGAACCCGTCGCGATGAAGCCCCCGAGATTGCCCGACAATCAAAGGGGACACCGTGACTCGACCGATTCAGCCGCCCGACCCGTGGGCTCGTCCGCCCCGCCGACCCGAAAAGAAGCGGCGTTGGCCGTTGCTGGCCGGGATCGGAGTCGCCGGCGTGCTCGGTCTCTCGGTCGTCGCCGGTCTCAGTGACGACAACCCCTCACCGGCCGCGCGGACATCACCCACCTCGACCACCCGCGTCGTCGCATCATCGACCACGGCAAAGCCGTCGACGGCCACCGCCGCCCCGACCACCACGACGTCCGCCGCCCCGACCACCACGATCGATCTCCCGCCGGCACCCATCGCACCCACCACCACGATCGCGGCGCCGGCTCCACCGCCGGTCATCGTCCCCGTGCCGACCACCACCGTCGACCTCCCCGCCCCGCGGGTGGCAGCCGTACCGGAGCCCGAAGCGCCCGCGCCCGCCAGCGCCTACTACAAGAACTGCGCCGCTGCCAGAGCCGCCGGCGCAGCCCCGCTGCGCACGGGCGATCCCGGCTACCGCTCCGGCCTGGACCGAGACGGCGACGGCGTGGCCTGCGAATAGCGCCGATCAGATGTCGAGGCTGCCAGGCATCAGTCGAGGTCCGCGTCGAGGGCGTCCCAGGTGATGGTGACATCGAGCGGATCAGTGATGGCGATCGCGAGGGGATTGTGCGAGCGGAAGCGGGTTTCGGTGGAGATGTAGACGCCTGCGGTATTGAGACGAAGGATCTCGATGGACTTCACGCGGCCGTCGTTGTTCTCCATGCGGACGATCCAGTACTGCTCGATTCCCAGGCGGGCGTATTCCGCTCGTTTATCCACACAATCGGCGGTAACTGTCGCCGGTGATACCACTTCGACGACCAGCAGGGTGTCGCCTGCTGTCGGCTTGGTTTTCCACTTGTCGCGGGGATCTTCGATGCAGCGGTACACGATGGCGTCGGGGCGGCGGAAGTTGAAGGGAACTTCCGAGACCAGCATGTCCAGTTCGCCGCTGGCCTTCAGGCAGGGCTGCCCGGTGGCGCGTTTCCGGATCGCTTCCCGCAGGGACTGTTTGATCACGTCGGCGCTGGCGATGTGATTCGGCGAGGGTGAGTCGCGATGCACCAGTAGGCCGTCTTTGACCTCGATCACCCGAGCGAGGTCTTCCGGCATCGCCAAATACGTGTCCAGGTCGATTCTCGGAACACCGGCGCGCAACCACGACCAGTCGTATTCCTCGCTCATCGGACCAACCTAGTTGTGGCAGGTGGGTCACCGGCCTACACAGACGCTCTGATCAGGTGTCGAGGGCGGTGGGGCGGTGGTATTTGCCGTTGTAGTAGAGCAACGGGGCTGCGGAGGGGGATTCTTCGGTTTGGTCGTGGACTCGGGTGACCAGGCCTACGGCGAGGGTGTGGTCGCCGAGGTCGATGAGTTTGTGGAGGGTGGTGCGCAGCCAGATGGGGGTGCCGTGCAGGACCGGTTCGCCGGTGTCGAGGGTGGTCCAGAGGGCGCGGTCGGTGAAGCGGTCGGCGGCGGTCCGAGAGAAGCGGTGGGCCAGGTGTTGTTGGTGTTCGCCCAGGAAATGGATCACCACCGAGTCCGCGGCTCGCAACGCGTCGATGCTCGATGAGGTGTGCGCGATGTTGAACGACACCAGTGGCGGTTCGAGCGACAGGGAAGCGAACGAGGTGGCCGTGAACCCCACCGGTCCACTCTCGGCTCCGAGCGTCACGACCGTGACGCCGGCCGGATAGTGCCGCATAGAGGCCCGATACTGCTCAGCCGTTATCCCGCTCAGATCATCGGGAACGACCAGTCCGGTCTCAGAAGGTTGCACATCGCCCACCGCCCCCAACTTACGCCCGTCCGACGCGCGTCCTCCCGGTCGCTGTGTCCGTTTGATCCAACTCACACGGTCGGGATGGGAAGCCGAATTCAGTCGATATCAATCGGCAGACCCGCGGTGATACGGATGATTTCGCGGAAGTTGGTGCGGAACACGGTGTTCGGGTGGCCGCCCGCTGCCCAGACTTCGGGGTGGGCGGCGAGGGCGGTGTCTACCCAGGTGGGGAGGTTGGTGGGGTGGCCGAGGGGGGCCGTGCCGTCGACGGGCTGGCCGGTGATGCGTTCGGCCAGAGCGGTGGGGGCGGGGGTGAGGGTGCCCTCGAGGCGTTTGCCGGTGCGGGCGAGGTCCACGCGGTGATGGTCGGCCACCAGGAGCAGGACGGGGTCGTCGTCGAGGAGGAAGACCTGGGCGGTGAGGATCGCGGTGGGCTGGGCGCCCATGGCGCGGGCGGCGTCGGCCGCGGTGGGAGCCGGCGTCTCGGGGCAGACGATGACGCCGTGGTGCCCGCGGGCGATGAGAGTTTCCGCGACCCGGCATGCGACCGGCGGCAATGACGACCTGCGCATGTCATCCAGAGTAGGTCGATTGCGGGAAATATGCTGTGTTACTTGGAGTTCTGGCGCGCTCGAGTTCGCGGCTGTGTTTGTTGGAGCGCTGGCG
>NZ_JBHWZY010000627.1:0-4133 GCF_042727815.1 Nocardia sp. NPDC060220 | reverse complement strand
CGAGCAGTTGCTCGCCTGGTGCTCGGAATCGAATGGGTGAAGTCTTGCCCAACAACTGATTTCGATCTCTGATCCGCCGAATCCCGCCTGGTACACATCAACTCGCTGATCGACATGGTTTAGTGGGGGATTTGATGGACATTCCGGTGGAGCTCGTACTTTCCGCGGTCGGCCTCGTGGTGGCCTCGGCGGCGTTCGTTCGCGAATTCGTCCTGGTCGGGCGGCGTCGGCTGGGATACCGCGTCCAGATGGACACGCCGGTGACAGGCGAGACGGACACCGCGTCGCTGGTCGGCGCCTTGGCGAATCTGAGCACCCCGGAAGCCGGTGGGCCACAGCTGGACTTGTCCAAGCTGTCGGTCGTGCTGGTCCGCGTCGAGAACAACGGCACGCTCGCCATCGACCCCGACGACTACACGATGAGTGGAGCCGATCCGCGGGTCGGGCTGCATGTCACATTCCCTGGTCGTGAGGTCATCGGTTTGGCGGTGACCGAGCTGGACGGGCCGCTCTCCGACAATCTCGGCCCCGCATCGGGTATCGGCAAACGGGCCAGAGGCGAGGGCGAGAACTTCGCCGGCATCATCGATCTGCCGAAGGTGCAGCTCGAACGACGTCAGCACTACAAGATTCTCGCGGTGCTCAAGCGGGTGCACGGTGACGGGGAGCCGGTGGAACCTGTCCTGACCGGGCGGGTCAAGCGAGGCAAGGTCGTCGAGACCACGAGTCACTCCGGCCCGTCGAAGAAACTGATGGCGCTGTCGGGCTTCCTGGTCGCGCTGATCGCGGTGCAAGCGGTCCTCGCTCTGCAACCGGACCCGCCACCGCGTGACTGCGCGGAGGGTGCCCTCACGCTGGTCGGTTCCACCGCGATGGCGCCGATGATTCGCACGGCCGCGCAGAACTACGCAAAGACCTGCACCGGAGCGAAATTCACCTTCGACTTCGCGGGAACCTCCGACGGGCTCGTCGAGCTGGTCCAGACCGGCCCGACGCAGGAGATGCTCGCGATCAGTGACGGTCCCAAGGGCAACGGCTTCGACAAACTGATCGAGTATCAATTGGCTCTCAGTTCCTTCTCGATCGTGACCCACCCGGGTGTCGACCTGCCGAATCTCACGACGCAGCAGGTCCGTGATCTGTACCGGGGAAACATCAAGAACTGGAACCAGATCGGTGGGCCCGATCAGCCGGTGGTGCTGATCGACCGGGAGGCGGGTTCCGGCACCCGAACGGCGCTCGAGAACCGGTTGCTAGAAGGTAACCGTAAGGTGTTCCCGTTCATCCCGTGCGCCGGAAGGCCATCGGAGGGCGAACAATGCGAGGTCAAGACCACCGAAGGGGTGGCGTCGTTCGTCGCCCGTACCCCGGGCGCGGTGGGTTACATGGAGACTTCGGCGGTCAGCGGTGAGGTGAAACTCGTCGCGCTGGACGGGGTCAACGCGTCGGAGGACACCATGAAGATGCGGACGTACCCGCTCACGGTGGTGGAGTACGCCGATACACATGGACAGGTGGCCGGTGATTCGCTGGCGGCCCAGTTCATCGACTACCTGATGCACGGTCAAGGCAGGGCCACTATTCGGGAGTTCGGCAATATTCCGTGCCTGGATTCGGTTGGACAGGCAATCTGTACGCCGTAGACCGCCTCTGACCGCGTAATCTCCTGCCGTGGTAGGTAATCGATATAGAACATTTCCAGCAACACGCTGGTTTACTCTGCGGTAGCGGGGTACGTTCCTTGACGGCCCCTCTGTTCAGGCGGGCACCCGAAACGGTGCGTATTGCGTCTGGCCAGGCCAACCATGCCCCATGGACGGCGGTGAAGCTCTCGTCTCCACCTCCGCCGAGGCGGCCATCTCTTGTTCGCGCAAGTGTTGCTAGGTTGCGTCCCTGGAAGGAAGGTCATGAGTACAGACACGTCGGCAATGTCGCCGACCGGTTTGTCCGCGTCCGATCTCTACTCGATCGATCACCACGGTGGTCCCCTGCGGATCGCGATGGTTGTTCCACCGTATTTCGATGTTCCACCCAAGGCCTACGGCGGCGTCGAGGCCGTCGTCGCCGATCTGGTCGACTCCCTGTGTGAGCGTGGCCATCACGTCACCCTGTTCGGTGCGGGTGTCGACGGTACCAAAGCGGATTTCGTTCCGCTGTGGGACCGGATCCAGCCCGAACGGCTGGGCGATCCGTTCCCGGAAATCGTGCACGCGCTGCGGGTGCGCCGCGCCATCGAGCGGCTGGCCGATACCGAAGGCATCGACCTGGTCCACGACCACACGTTCGCGGGCCCGCTGAACGCGCCCGCCTACGCCAATCTCGGGTTGCCGACGGTGGTCACCGTGCACGGCCCGGTGCAGGACGACTGCTACCGCTACTACAAGGAACTGGGCCAGGAGTGCTCGCTCGTCGCGATCAGCGACCGTCAGCGCGCGCTGGCGCCCGATCTGCCATGGGCGGGCCGGGTCCACAACGCGCTGTGTCCCGATCAGTGGCCGTACGAGACCGAGAAGCAGGACTACGCACTGTTTCTCGGCCGGTTCAGCGACGACAAGGGCCCGCATCTGGCGCTCGACGCCGCCCACGCCGTCGGCATGCCGCTGATCCTGGCGGGCAAGTGCAGTGAGCCGCCGGAGAAGGCCTACTTCGAGGAGTTCGTGCGGCCGCGGATGACCGATCAGGATCAGATGTTCGGTCTCGCCGACGCGGCCGCCAAGCGTAAGCTGCTCTCCGGAGCTAAGTGTCTGCTGTTCCCCATTCGATGGGAGGAGCCGTTCGGCATGGTGATGATCGAGGCGATGATCTGCGGTACGCCCGTGGTCGCGTTGCGTGGCGGTGCGGTGAGCGAAGTGGTGGTCGACGGGGTCACCGGGCGGATCTGTGACGATCCGGCCGAGCTGCCCGCGGCCATCGCCGAAGTTCAGACCTACGATCCGGCGGTCTGCCGCAAGCACGTGGTCGACAACTTCAGCGCCGACACCCTCGGCCGCGGCTACGAACAGGTGTACCGGGATCTGCTCGCCCGCACCACGATCGGGTACGACACCGCGTATGCGATGCCGATGCCCGTCGGGGTAGCGGCCAACGGGCGCGCATGAGCACCGACAGCGCCTCGGCGCCGAGCCCCCTCAACGCGGGGGAACCCGCGGGGCTCGGTGGCGGCGGCGGCAACATCACCCTGGTCGAAGGCGGCACGTTCTGCCTGTCCGACCGGCTCGGCGATATCGAGCCGGGTAAGCCGCAAGGCCTGTTCTTTCGTGACGCCAGGGTGATCTCGCGCTGGGAGCTGATGATCGACGGCAAACGGCCCGAGGCGCTGTCGGTGTTGAGCCCGGAGGCCTTCGCGGCGCGGTTCGTGCTGCGCAGGCCGCCGCAACAGGGTCGGGCCGACAGCACCCTGCTCGTGGTGCGCGATCGGCTCGTCGCCGAGGGCATGCACGAGCTGATCACGCTGGAGAACATGAGCCGTGAGGCGACAGCGGTGGTGCTCGAACTGCACGTCGACGCCGACTTCGTCGACCTGTTCGCGGTGAAGGAAGGCCGGACCCACGGGCGCCGGGCGGAGATGACCACCACCGACGGTGAACTGCTGCTGCACGATCGCGCCGATCTGTCACGTGGGCTCGCGCTCACCTCGACCGTCGAGCCGATGGTGTTGCCCGGCACCATGATCTGGCGGGTCGTGGTCCCCGCGGGCGGGCGCTGGCAGACCGAGATCACCGCCCAGCCGGCGGGTGCCGCGCAACGCCCGCAGATCGCGGGGACACCGGGCGAGCGATATCGGGCCAGCGAGCCCGTGCGCAAGATCCAGGCCTGGCGAGCCACCGCCACCGATATCTCCGCGGATTCGGGCCTGCTCAACCAGATCCTGCGGCGCACCGAAAGCGATCTGGGCGCCTTGCAGATCCACACCGATTCGGGCACCAACCGGCCCTTCGTGGCGGCGGGCGCGCCGTGGTTCATGACGCTGTTCGGCCGGGACTCCCTGCTCACGGCGTGGATGTCGCTGCCACTGGAAACCGATCTGGCACTGGGCACTTTGCAGCAGCTGGCCGAATTACAAGGGCAGACGATCGACCCGCTCGTCGAGGAGGAGCCGGGCCGGATCATGCACGAGATGCGGCGCGGACCCT
>NZ_JBHWZY010000626.1:0-4154 GCF_042727815.1 Nocardia sp. NPDC060220 | reverse complement strand
GGGGCGCGAAGTAGGTGTCGGCGGGCCGGATTTCGGCGGGGCCGGTCGGCTGGATCACCGCGGGTATCGAGATCTCGCCGGTGCCCTCGGCGGGAACACGGCGGAAAGCGGTGGTGTCCGATGCCCCGGGGCGCGCCTCGGGCGGGCGGATGATCAAGGTGGGCTGGGCGCCGGTCGCGGTCGACTGACTGCGCGAGGTCTCCACACCGCCGGTCGCGGTCACCGCGCCGATCACGCGGAACTCCCCGGTCGGCGTCGGCACCTGCTCGACGTCGGCGGGCTCCTCCGAGTCGGAGGCGCCCTTGCGGGCTCCACTCGCGGCACCGATGGGCACCGCACGCGCTGGACCGGTCGCGGACCCCGCGTGGCCACCACGCTCGGCACCGGCCGGTCCGCCGGGAGCACCGGTCGGCGCCCCGGCGGCACCGCGTCCCACACCGGCGGCGAAACCGGCGGCGGCGGCGAAACCGCGCCCGGGAGCCGAGCCCGGGCCACCTTGCGGGGCACCCGATGGCGCGCCTGCGGAACTGCGGAGCGTGGGACCGGACGAAGAACCTGGAGTCACATCGTGGCCACCGGGGACGCGGCGGGCCCCGTCGTACGACGCGAAAGCACCCGATGGCGCGGGCGCACCGGCTTCCCGCACGGCCGAAGCCAGCGCTCGCCGAGCGGCGACAGCCAACGCACCGGCCGACGCGTAGCGATCGGCCGGGTCCTTGGCCATGCCGGTCCCGATGACGTCGTCGAGTGCGCCGGGTATCCCGTGCAACAGCTCGCTCGGCCGCGGCGGGGCCTCGGACAGGTGCGCGCGGACCAGCACGCTCATGCTCGCCGCGGGGAAGGGCGAAGCACCGGTGAGGCATTCGTGCAGGACGCATGCCAGTGAGTAGACATCGGCGCGGTGGGAGATCGGGCCGACATCGAAGCGCTCCGGCGCCATGTAGATGTAGGAGCCGACCGCCATCCCGGCCTGGGTCACCGCGCTGTCGCCCTCGGTGTGCGCGATGCCGAAGTCGGCGAGGTAGGCGAAATCGGCGGGCGTGACCAGGATGTTGGCGGGCTTCACATCGCGATGCACCAGCCCGCCCGCGTGTGCGGCGTCGAGCGCGGCGGCGATCTGCTCGACGACGGCGACGGCGCGTTCCGGGCTCATCGGCCCGCCTCCGCGCAACACGGTCCGTAGATCGGAGCCGGGAACCAGGCGCATATCGATGAAGAGGACCCCGTCGATCACGCCCCAGTCATGGATCGGGATCACGTGCGGTTCGGCCAGCTTGGCCGCGGCCTGGGATTCGCGGCGGAATCGGACCTGATAGGCCGGGTCTTGCGCGAGCTCCTCGGCCAGCAACTTCAGAGCGACCACTCGGTCCTTGCCGGTGTCGTAGGCCTCGTAGACCTCGCCCATCCCGCCTTTGCCCAGCATCGACCGCAACTCGTACGGGCCGAATCTGCTCCCCGTCCGTGACCCAGGTGCCTGCACCAGCGTCCGCCTCCCACTTCTGGCAGGCCCGTGGACCTGCTTCTCAGTAGGAAGATTCTCCCGGTGTCACTACGCCGTGGTCAAACGCGAACACGATCGCGGCAGCGCGATCGCGCAGGTCGAGCTTGCCGAATATGTGTCCGACGTGGCTTTTCACGGTTACTTCCGAGATACCGAGTTCGGCGGCGATCTCGCTGTTGACCCGGCCCGAGCCGATCAATTCGAGCACTTCGTACTCGCGGGCGGTGAGTTCGCCGAGCCGGCGATCGGTTCGGGTACCGACCGGTTTCACTGTTCTGTACGCCGTGAGCACCCGTCCCGTCACCGAGGGATCGAGCCACGCGCCACCGCCGGCCACGGTGCGGACCGCGCGGATCAGATCCTCCGCGGGCGAATCCTTGAGCAGAAAGCCCGCGGCGCCCGCGCGCAGCGCGCCGGAGAGAAGTTGGTCGTCGTCGAAGGTCGTGAGCACCAGCACCGGTGGGGCGTCGGGGCGGGCGCGCAGCAACCGGGTCGCATCTATGCCGCCGACCCGCTTCATCCGCAGATCCATCAGCACCACATCGGGTCGTTGCGCGGCGACGGCGGCCGCGACCTCGTCGCCGTCGGCGCACTCGTTGATGGTGAAACCGTCGCGACGCCGCAGGATGCGACGCAATCCGCCGCGTACGAGTTCCTGGTCGTCGACCACGAGCACTGTCACCAGCTGCTCGATCGGCGAAGCGGTCGTCACGTGTCCTCCTGGGGTTTGTGCCAGAGCTTGCCCGGCAGCACGGCCGAGAGGGCGGCGCACGAGCCTGCTCGCAGTGGGAAGCCGACCCGCACGGTCCAGCCGTCGTCGCCGGTGCCCACGATGATCTTCCCACCGAGCAGTTCAGTGCGTTTGCGCATGCCGCGCAGTCCCATCCCGGTATCGCGGCGCAGCGCGGGCCCGAACGGCAGCGGATTCGACACGACCAGCGTCGCCGCCTCGGCCGAGACGTCGAAGCGCACGGTGGCGGGCGCGCCCGGCGCGTGCTTGATGACGTTGGCCAGCGATTCCTGACCGATCCGGTAGAGCGCGTGGCCGATGGCACCGGAGACGGTGGTCAGGTCGCCGGTGCGCGCGTAGTCGACGGTGAGCCCGGCGCGGCGAAAGTCGCCGACGAGTTCGTCGATATCGGCGGCGCCCGGCTCGGGAGCCAGTTGCGCCGGGCCCGCGTCGAGCATGCCGACGGTGCGCCGGATGTCGGCCATCGCCTGGCGGCCGAGGCGTTCGGCCTCGACGAGCGCTTCCACCGCCTCGGTGACGTCGTCGTCGGTCTGGAGCGCGCGGCGGGCGGCGGTCAGATGCAGCAGGGTGATCGAGAGCGAATGGGCGATCACATCATGGACTTCGCGGGCGATCCGGCGCCGTTCCTCGTCGGCGGCCTGACCGGAGCGGATCGCTTGATTCTCGCGCTCTTGATACAGGAAACGCCGCTGATACTGCAGCATCACCCCGACGAACATGCCGAGCAGGATGCCGATCACATACATCGGTAGTCCTTGCAGCGGCTGCTCACCCCAGTGCACGTGCCCGGCCACGTCGAACGCGACCAGTTCGAGGATCGCGAGCAGGGTGAATCCGATGGTCCACCCGCGCGAGGCGACCGCGGCCACCTCACCGGCGACGATCACCAGCACGAACGGCGCGAAGTCGGCGTTGACCGGCTGCAACAGGAACAGGGCGCAGGAAGCCAGCGCGCTGCCCTTCAGCAGCACGGGGTGCGGATTCACCCGGAAGATCGCGAACAGCGGAATCGGCAAGAACGCGGTGGCCATCGCCAGCAGCGGCAGCACACTCGGGAAGTACGCGTGCCGCTGGATCACCGCCGCACCGGTGACCACCAGCAGCGCGAGGTCGGCGGCCAGGATCACCGCGGGCGGATAGTCGTAGGGCAACGATTCGATGCGTTCGCGGACGGTGGTGAGCAATCGTGGCACCGCGGCTCTGGCCGCGAACCGCTGCCGCAGGCTCACTCGGCCCGGCGCCTTCGCGGGGATGGCGTGGCTCACATCCATGATGTAAGGCTAGTCGCCACCTACCGGGCGAGCATCGTCCCGCGAACGGTACCGATCTCCTACCTGGGTAGGAGAAGAAGTCGGGTCCCCGGGACGACGATTCGGCCGTTCGCCGCCCGTAACGTTCGATTCACCCGCTCACGGAAGGTGAAGCCCATGACCTGGACCGATCTACACCACCGCACCGAGATCGTGCACACCGTGCTCGCCAGGGCAGCGGTCGACCCGAACGACCCGGCCCTGTTCGCCGGCATCGCCGAGCTCGACACGCTCTTCGGCGGAGTCGACGGCCTGCTACAGGCGCTGGCCAACCGCTGGGACAATCATCTGCGCGTCAAACTCGAACTTGCCGAGATCGACGGCCGCACCCCGATGGAGGCCTATCTCGAGCTGGCCGCCGAACAACCGGCCCTGCGTGGGCTTCTCGACGCACGCCCGGCGATCGGGCAGACTACCCGCGACCGCGCACTCGCACGCTGAAACCCGAAACTCCCTGGGGGACAAGATATGCCCGACATCGAATCGCCACAGCAGCCGATGCTGGAGTTGACCCGGGTGGTCAAGCAGTATCGCGTCGGTGATCAGGAAGTCCGCGCGCTCGACGAGGTGAGCATGCGCATCGAAGCAGGCC
>NZ_JBHWZY010000625.1:0-4154 GCF_042727815.1 Nocardia sp. NPDC060220 | reverse complement strand
CCCTCGACCGCCCACACGGTGAGGTACTTGCGTTTGGCCCCGCTGCGATAACTCACCTCACCGAGGTCGATCCACTCGCCCTCGGGTACCGGCAGCCCGAGTTCCTCGGTGAACTCCCGCCCGGCGGCGTCGCGCGCGGACTCTTCCTCGGACAGGTACTCGCCCTTGGGAATCGACCACGCCGAGGCGTCCTTCTTCGCCCACAGCGGCCCGCCCATGTGCCCGAGCAGGACCTCGATTCCGGCCTCGACGCGGCGATACACCAGCACGCCCGCACTGAAAACGTCCGTCATCGGAGCGAGTCTGCCAGGCGCCTGCTCGCGCGACGTCGCCAGCCTGGGTGACGGCGAAAGCGAGCTGCACACCGGCGAATTCGGGGTCGGACGACAGCTCCTGATGTCACGGGTCGCCCGCTCGCAGACGTGCGGCGCGCAGCAATAGGTAGTCGCGTTCCGGCACGCTGGCGGTCTGTCTGGCCGCCCGCTGGTATTCGCGCACGGCCGCAGCCTGCTCGCCTGCCATTTCGTGAAGATGCCCGCGGACGGCGGCGAGGCGGTGCGATCGCGCCAGCGGCTCGGCGACGCTGTCGGCTACCGCCAGCCCCGCTACCGGACCGTGCACCATCGCGGTGGCGACCGCGCGGTTGAGGGTGATCATCGGATTGGGGGTCAGACGTTCGATCATGGTGTAGAGCTGCAGGATTCGCGTCCAGTCGGTGTCCTCGGGGCGTCGGGCCTGCGCATGCAGAGCCGCGATGGCGGCCTGCATCTGGTAGAGACCCGTCAGCCCGGCAGGCATGGTCGCGGTGAGCAGGCGAAGACCCTCGGTGATCTGGGTGCGGTCCCAGCGGGAGCGGTCCTGCTCGGTGAGCGGGATCAGTTCTCCGTGCGGCCCGGAGCGGGCGGCGCGTCGGGCATCGGTGAGCAGCATCAGCGCGAGAAGACCGGTGACCTCGGCGTTTTCCGGGAGCAGCGTGCGCAGCGCACGCGTGAGCCGGATCGCTTCCGCCGACAGGTCCCCGCGACGCAACCCCGTTCCGGTGGTGCTGGTGTGCCCCTCCGTGAAGATCACGTACAGCACCTGCAGCACCGCGCTCACCCGGGTGCTGTCGTGCGCGCCGTCGGCGAACGGCCGATCCGATTCGGCCAGACGCTTCTTCGCCCGCGAGATACGTTGACCCATGGTCGATTCCGGGACGAGGAAGGCCGCCGCGATCTCGGCGGTACTCAGGCCGCCGACCGCCCGCAGTGTCAGGGCCACCGCTCCGGCGGGCGGCAAGTCGGGATGGCAGCACAGGAAGTACATGTCGAGGGTGTCATCGCGACCGACCGCCTCGACGGGCACATCCCGCACGAAAACCGTGGTCTCCCTGCGTCGCCGCGCCACCTCGGCGCGCACCGCGTCGGCCATCCGCCGCTGCGCGACCTGGATCAACCAGCCGCGCGGATTGTCCGGAAGTCCGTCGCGATCCCACTGGGTCGCCGCCGCGAGCAGCGCGTCCTGCACCGAATCCTCGGCGAGGTCGAAATCACCGAAGCGGCGGACCAATACGCCGAGGACCTGCGGCGAGAGTTCACGCAGCAGGCCCTCGATGCGCGCAGTCAGCGTCTCGCCTCAGGCCACGTCGGGCGCGCTCATGATCTGGCGCACCTCGATGTATTCCCCGATCGGCTTGCCACCGGGGCCCGGCGCCGCGGAGGCCTGCGCGGCGATCTCGACCGCGCGCTCGACAGAATCGACATCGACCACCCAGAAACCGGCCAGGAACTCCTTGGTCTCCGGGAAAGGCCCGTCGGTGACGACCGGCGCCGAGCGACCGTCGGAGCACACGATCATCGCCTGATCGGGTGCGGCCAGGCCCTGCGCGTCGACGAGTTCGCCCGCGGCGGCGAGTTGTTCGCCCAGCGCCCGCTGGAAGTCGATATGGGCGGCGATGTCCTCGGGTGCCCACTCCGGCAGCGGGATGTCGCAGTAGGCGGTCTCGGAATAGGTCTTGACCAGCATGAATTTCATGATTCGGCTCCTGCTCGCTGCGCCCTCGCGGCGCGTTCGACGGTTGGTCGGAGCCGATGAGCAGTCTTCGACACAACGATCGCTGTGAAGTGGATCACAGCGGGATGCCTGGGTCCGCCAGCCGGTCGGGGTCGACGGGTTCCGCCGATCCGATCAGCTGCTTGATCCGGTCGGTCACATCCCACACATTGACGTTCATCCCCGCGCGCACCCTGTTCTGCGTGTCCAGCCAGAACGCGACGAATTCGCGCTCATCGAGATCGCCACGCACCACCACCCGCACGTCGTCGCCACGTCCGACATAGCCGGAGTACTCCATCCCGACGTCGTACTGATCGCTGAAGAAATACGGAAGCCGGTCGTAGACAGCCGTTTTGCCCAGCATCGTCTTCGCGGCGACGGCGGGCTGATTCAGCGCGGTCGCCCAGTGTTCGATGCGGATCGGCCGGTGCAGCAGCGGATGGTCCTGCTCGGCGATATCGCCCACCGCCACCACATCGGGGTTGCTGGTGCGCAGGGCGGCGTCCACCAGCACGCCGCCGTCGACCGCCAACCCGGCCGCCGTGGCCGCCTCGATATTGGGCTGCGCGCCCACCGCGACCAGCACCGCCTGCGCGGGCACCACGGTGCCGTCGCCGAGCTGCACGCCGGTCGCCTCGTCCTCGTCGGTGAGGATGGCGTCGACGGAGGTGTTCGTGCGCAGGTCGACGCCGTGCGCGCGATGCAGATCGGCGTAGAACGCGCCCATCTCCGGGCCGAGCACCGTGACCAGCGGCAGATCGGCCGTCTCGATCACCGTCACCTCGACACCCTTGGCGCGGGCCTGCGCGGCGACCTCGAGACCGATCCACCCGGCCCCGATGATCACCAGGCGCCGGTCGGTGCGCAGTATCTCGAGCAGCGCGTTCGAATCGCCGATCGTGCGCAGCGTATAGACGTTGGGGGCATCGGCGCCGGGAATGTCGAGCGTGCGGGCTCGCGAACCGGTGGCGAGAGCCAATTTGTCGTAGTCGAGCGTGGAACCGTCGGGCAGTGTCACCGTCTTGGCGATCGGATCGAACGCGGTCGCGGTGGTGCCCAGTCGCAGGTCGACGTGGTGATCGCGGTACCAAGCAGCCGGATCGACGGTGAAATCGGGCAGTTGCTGGGTGCCCGCCAGGTGCTGTTTCGACAGTGGCGGGCGCTCGTACGGCAGCTCCTCTTCGGCGGCCAGCAGAGTGACGCGGCCGTCGAAATCGTTGGCGCGCAGGGCTTCGGCGATCTTCGCTCCGCCCAGACCTCCACCGATGACGACGAAATGCTGATTCGAGCTCATGAACGGACCCCTTCTCGCGGACGACCCGGACTCCTCGCAACCCGAGCTTAGTGCGCGTTTTCACCCACGGGAACGATTCCGGCGGTGATGCGGTTGCACCAATCGGTGGGGCGACCCGGCCCACCGCAGCTGACCCGAGAGGAACCCATCGTGAGCGAGCAGGCCACCAAGGATGTCGCCGATTTCTGGTTCGACCCGCTGTGCCCGTGGTGCTGGATCACCTCGCGGTGGATCCTGGAGGTCGAGAAGGTGCGCGATATCGAAGCGCGCTTCCACGTGATGAGCCTGGCGGTGCTCAACGAGGGCAAAGAGGGCCTGCCGGAGCGGTATGTCGACATGATGGCTGCCGCGTGGGGCCCGGTGCGGGTCGTCACCGCCGCTGGTCAGAAGTACGGCGACGAGATCCTGTCCCCGCTCTACACGGCGCTGGGCACCCGGATCCACGACCGCAAAGCCGAGTACGAGCGCGAGACGCTGCAGGAGACCTTCGACGCGGTCGTCGCCGACGCGCTCGCCGAACTGAACCTGCCCGCCGAACTCGCCGAGGCCGCGACCAGCACCGACTACGACGAGGCGTTGCGGGCCAGCCATCACGCGGGCATGGACAAGGTCGGCCCCGATGTCGGCACGCCGACCATCCACATCAACGGGACTGCCTTCTTCGGGCCGGTGCTCTCGCGCATCCCGCGCGGCGAGGACGCGGGCAAGGTGTGGGACGGCGTGGTCGCGCTGGCCTCGTACCCGCACTTCTTCGAGCTCAAGCGCACCCGCACCGAGGACCCGGTCTTCGACTGAGCATGCGGTCGGGGGTGCCCGCAGCGGGCAC
>NZ_JBHWZY010000624.1:0-4163 GCF_042727815.1 Nocardia sp. NPDC060220 | reverse complement strand
GGGGCCGGGTTCGTTCTGATCAGCCCGCGGTCTTCTCCGAGCTGCGGATCTCGACGATCGGCAGGACCAGGGCGGCGGGTGCGCCCGCGGGCACGACCGGCTGGTTCGGGCGGACCGGGGCGATCTTGGTGTAGCCGGCGTTCTGGTCGGGGCGGGTGTCGAGTTCGTCCTTGTTCGGCCAGTAGGCGGCCGCGCGCTCGGCCTGCGCGGTGATGGTGAGCGACGGGTTCACGCCGAGGTTGGCCGACACGGCGGCTCCGTCGACGACGCTGAGCGTCGGGTAGCCGTACACGCGGTGGTAGGCGTCGATCACGCCGTGCTCACGGTCGGCGCCGATCGCCGCGCCGCCGAGGAAGTGCGCGGTCATCGGCACATTGAACACATCACCCCAGGTACCACCGGCGACGCCGCCGATCTTCTCCGCGACCCGGCGGGTCACATCGTTGCCCGCCGGGATCCAGGTCGGGTTCGGTTGTCCGTGGCCCTGTTTGGAGGTCAGCTTGCGGCCACCGAACAGTCCGCGCTTGGTGTAGGTGGTGATCGAGTTGTCCAGGTGCTGCATGACGAGGGAGATGATCGTGCGCTCGCTCCAGTTCTTCACACTCATGAAGCGCAGGAAGATCAGGGGGTTGGACAGCACGAGGCCCAGGAACCGCAGCCATCGCGGCACCCGCCCGCCGCCGTCGACCATGAGCGTTTGCAGCATGCCCATCGAGTTCGAGCCCTTGCCGTAGCGCACCGGCTCGACGTGGGTGTCGGGGGTGGGGTGGATCGACGAGGTGATCGCGACGCCCTTGGTGAAGTCCTGGTCGGGCCCGAGCGTCTTGGTCGCGGCACCGACGATCGACTCGGAGTTCGTGCGGGTGAGCAGGCCGAGCTTGTCCGAGAGGTTCGGCAGCGCACCTTCGTCGCGCATCGCGTGCAGCAACTTCTGCGTGCCGAGCGTGCCCGCCGCGAGCACGACATGCTTGGCGGTCACGGTCTTGGGCGCCTTGCGCACCCAGGCGCCGGTGCGCTCGGTGGCCACATCCCAGGTGCCGTCGGGCAGCGGTCGCAGCGACGACACCGTGGTCATCGGAATGACCTGTGCGCCAGCCTGTTCCGCGAGATAGAGGTAGTTCTTCACCAGGGTGTTCTTGGCGCCGAACTTACAGCCGACCATGCAGTCGCCGCATTCCACGCAGCCGGTGCGCTCGGGGCCGGCACCACCGAAGTAGGGGTCGGCCTCGGTCTTGCCGGGCGTACCGAAGAACACCCCGACGGGCGTCTGCACGAACGTCTCGCCCACACCCATGTCCTCGGCGACGGCCTTGAAGATCTCGTCGGCGGGAGTCATGTGGGGATTTGTCACCACACCGAGCATCTTCTTCGCTTGCTCGTAATAAGGAGTGAGCTCGCTGCGCCAGTCGGTGATCTCGCGCCACTGCGGGTCCTGGAAGAACGGCTCCGGCGGCACGTACAGGGTGTTGGCGTAGTTCAGCGAGCCACCGCCGACGCCGGCGCCGCCCAGGATCAGGACGTCGCGCAGCGGGTGGATGCGCTGGATGCCGTAGCAGCCGAGCTTGGGCGCCCACACGAATTTGCGCAGGTCCCAGCTGGTCTTGGGCAGTTCGTCATCGGCGAAGCGGCGACCGGCTTCGATGACGCCGACCTTGTAGCCCTTCTCCACCAGCCGCAGTGCGGTGACACTGCCACCGAAGCCGGAACCGACGATCAGAACGTCGAAATCGGTGGTGCGCTCGGGCATGGGGGAGCTCCTCGATCGGTGTCGACAGTGACGCGGGTAACGCTAATGGCGACAGCCAGAGCTGTCAACGTTGGCTCCGAGCCCACCTATGCTGGTCGGGTGGCCCGATACACCCGAGCGGAACTCGCCGACGTCAGCGGCGTGGCGTCGCGCACCATCCGCTACTACCACTCGCTCGGCGTGCTGCCGAAACCCGGCCGAGCGGGCAAGGAAGTCGTCTACACCGACGAGCACTTGGACCGGCTGCGCGACATCGTCGCCATGCAGGCACGCGGGCTGCGGCTGGACGCCATCCGTGAGGTATTCGACACCGAACCGCAGGCAGGCGACTGGCGCACGCTGTTCGATCCGCGCGCGGGACAGTCGATCGAACGCTCGTCCTACCTCGACGATGCCGAACTCGCCGCGATGCTGGGGGAGCGTGGCACCGATGTGCTCACCGAACTCGCCGCGGCGGGGTACCTGGAACGACGTGGCCACCGATGGTTCGTCGCGGACCGCACGATGCTCAAGGCCGCACTGGTCCTCTACGACGTGGGTATCGATGTCACGCTCAGCGGGGTCTTGCGGACGCTGATCCAGTCGCGCATCGCCGATCTCGCCGACGAGGTGGTCGGCACGGTGCGCGACGCCTCGGGCACCGGGTACGGCGGTGAAGGGGTGGGCGTGGACCTGAGCCGCTTCCGCGACCGATTGCTGGCGACGGCCTGGGCGGTCGGCGGCGCGACCTTGGCCGCCGAGATCGAACGCGCCGCCGCCGAGGACGACACGGCCGGACGCCGGGATCCGGCCCGCGCCGTGAGTGGGCGATGATCGGACGATGAGCTCCGACCAGCCGGGTCCGCGCGCACTGGCCCGCGCGCAGACGATCGCCGACATCAAACGCATCGGCCGCGAGCATCTGGCCACGCAGGGTGCGGCGGCGTTGTCGTTGCGCGCGGTTGCCCGCGATCTGGGCGTGGTGTCGTCGGCGGTGTACCGGTATGTCCGCAGCCGCGAAGAACTGCTGACCATGCTGGTGGTCGACGGCTACAACGCACTGGGCGACGCGGTGGACGCGGCCCTGCTCGACGCACCCGACGACCCCGCGACCCGCTTCCGGGTCGCCGCGCGAGCGGTACGGGAGTGGGCGCTGGCCGAACCCGCCTGGTACGGCCTGCTCTTCGGTACCCCCGTCCCCGGCTATGCCGCACCGGCGGCCGACACGGAAGCGCCGGGCGTGCGCGTGATCGCGATTCTGCTGGGCATCGTCGACGGTGCCTACCGACTGGGTCAGCTCAACGGCCCCGTGCTCGAGCCCGCGATCTCTCCGCGGACGGCTGCCGATTTCGCGACGATCCGCGAGCAGTTCGGCCTCGCCGCCCCTGATCGGGTGATCGCGTCCGCCCTCACCGCGTGGACCACGCTCTTCGGTGCCGTGAACTTCGACGTGTTCGACATGTACGGGCGCGACACCTTCGCTGATCGGGCGGAGATCTTCGACCTGAACATCGACCAGCTTCTGCTTCTGCTGGGCTTCGTCGTGCCGCGCCCGGATTATGTGGACCGGTCGGTACGGTAGCGAATTGAAGAGTTCCCGCGGTATGTGGGGAGAGGGAATGTGTGAACGGCGACATCGGCGTCGCCAACGAAGGAGAGTGCCCGAGTGAATTCTCGCGAGGAGATCTTGCGCCGAGTCCGTGACGGGCTGCTCGACCTGCCCGAGGACGAGCGCCGGGTACCCATGCGTCGATCCGCGGGCAGGCACGCGATCGTGGATCCGACCGAGCGGGCCGAGGTGCTCGAGCGGTTCGTCGACCGATTGCGCGAGTACGGATCGCTGGTGCGCACCGTCGATGTAGCGGGCCTACCCGCCGCGGTCGCCGACGTCCTCTACGGCATGAGCGTGCAGACGGTGCTCGCCGCGGTCGAGCCGGGCCCGGCGTGGCTGGATCACTGGGCCGGCGCGCCGGGGCATCAGGTCGTGCACAGCGGTTCGGATTCGGTCGACTCCGGTGACGCGGTGGTTCGCGATGCGGTGGCAGGCGACGCCTCGACCGGTTCGCTGGCACTCGATGTCGATGGTGGACCCGCCGTCTCGGAGTCCGTGCCCCAGGTCTGCGTCGTGCGCGCCGATCGCGTCTTCGTATCCCTGCCCGAAGCGCTGGACCATCTCGATCAACGTCGCCCACTGATCTGGCTCGGTGGTCCCGGTGATGTCGAGCTGGCTCGTCAGTTGGTGGTGCTGCTCGTCGAGTAGGCGGGGAGAAAACGTTATCGCGCCAGGGTTGTGTGGGACTGACGGTCTCAGTTATTCTCGGGGAACGGTGTGACGGCGATAACAGTGCCGTGCGCGCCGGACGCGAACCGAGGAGGCACCGATGACGCTGACCGAATCGAGCCGTGGCGGACCCATCACCGAGGAGTACCGAGAGGC
>NZ_JBHWZY010000623.1:0-4190 GCF_042727815.1 Nocardia sp. NPDC060220 | reverse complement strand
GATCAAGGCGGCTCGGGATCACTCAGAGACTCAGGTACTCCTTCAACTCCCAGGGAGTGACCTGTGAGCGGTAGTCGGCCCACTCACGGCGCTTGTTGCGCAGGAAGAAGTCGAAGACGTGTTCGCCGAGGGTTTCGGCGACCAGCTCGGAGCGCTCCATCGCCTGCAGGGCCTCGTCGAGGGTGCCGGGCAGGGTGCGGAAGCCCATGGCGCGACGCTCGGCGTCGGTCAGCGACCACACGTCGTCCTCGGCCTCGGGGGGCAGCGTGTAGCCCTTCTCGATACCGCGCAGACCCGCGGCCAGCAGCACCGCGAAGGTCAGGTACGGGTTGCAGGCGGAATCAGGGCTGCGGATCTCGACGCGACGCGACGACGACTTGTTCGGGGTGTACATCGGCACCCGCACCAGCGCCGACCGGTTGGACCGGCCCCACGAGGCCGCGGTCGGGGCTTCGCCACCGTGGATCAGGCGCTTGTAGGAGTTGACCCACTGGTTGGTGATGGCGCTGATCTCGGGGGCGTGTTCGAGGATGCCCGCGATGAAGGAGCGCGCGGTACCCGAGAGGTTGTTCGGGTCGTCGGGATCGGCGAAGGCGTTGTTCTCGCCCTCGAACAGGCTCATGTGGGTGTGCATGGCCGAACCGGGGTACTGGGAGAACGGCTTGGGCATGAACGTCGCGCGCACACCCTCGTCGATCGCCACCTCTTTGATCAGGTAGCGGAATGTCATCACGTTGTCGGCCATCGAGAGCGCGTCGGCGTAGCGCAGGTCGATCTCCTGCTGGCCGGGAGCGCCCTCGTGGTGGCTGAACTCGACCGAGATGCCCATCGATTCGAGCGAGTCGATGGCATGGCGGCGGAAGTTCGGCGCCGAATCGTGCACGGCCTGGTCGAAGAAGCCGCCGTTGTCGGCCGGGGTCGGCTCGTAGCCGCCCTTGAGGTTGTTCTCCAGCAGGAAGAACTCGATCTCGGGGTGCACGTAGCAGCTGAAGCCCGCGTCGGCGGCCTTGTTCAGCTGACGGCGCAGCACGTGGCGCGGGTCGGCCCAGGACGGCGAACCGTCGGGCATGGTGATATCGCAGAACATCCGCGCCGAGTGCTGGTGGCCCTTGGAACTGGCCCACGGCAGCACCTGGAAGGTCGACGGATCGGGCCGCGCGACCATGTCCGCCTCGGACACGCGCGCGAAGCCCTCGATGGCCGAGCCGTCGAAGCCGATGCCCTCTTCGAAGGCGCCTTCGAGTTCGGCGGGCGCGATGGCGACGGACTTGAGGTAGCCCAGCACATCGGTGAACCAGAGACGGACGAAACGGATATCCCGCTCTTCGAGCGTCCGCAGCACGAATTCCTTCTGGCGATCCATACCGGCGAGCGTAAGCACCCGGCGTTAAATCCGTGTTACATACGGAGACGGGTTTGCGATCTCGTCACATCGTTCGCACATCTCACCGGCCACGACGGGGCGCGGTGAGCACATGTGGCTCTCAGCATGTGAGACCGGGCGCGGGCGTGGCGAGATCGACGAGGTAGTCGATCACCGCGGTGTCGAGGCACTGATCGCCCGCCACCAGAGCGGCGGTGTGCCGATTGCCGCGGAAGGTGATGAGGTCGGCGCCCAGCTGGGCGGCCAGGTCGACACCGGCCTGATACGGCGTGGCCGGGTCGTCGGTGGTGGAGACCACCACGGTGGGCGGCAGTCCAGGGGCCGAGACGCGATGCGGGCTGCTGGTGTTGGGCACCGGCCAGGCGGCGCACAGTTCCAGTGGGGCGGCGCCGGTGCCCTTGCCGTCGTCGAGGAACGGGGCGGCCTTGCGGTATTCGGTGTCCTGACGGCCCGTGACCGCGGGATCGGTGACGCGCGGATCGTCGACGCAACGGATCGCGTTGAAGGCGTCCTGGGTGTTGGCGTAGGTGCCGTCCTGACGGCGGCCGTCGTACATATCGGCCAGCTGCAGCAGGGTGTCGCCGCTGCCCGCGCGCAGTTCGGTGAGGCCCTGGGTGAGGATCTGCCACAGGTCGTCGCTGTAGAGAGCCTGCTGGACGCCGGTGATCGCGTCGTTGTAGCTGAGACCGCGCGGGTCGGCGGTCGGCGCCGGGGCCTTCTCCAGCGGCCCGACCAGCTCGCGGAAACGGGTGACGGCCTGGGCGGGATCGGTCCCGAGCGGGCAGTCGGCGTTCTTCGCGCAGTCGGTGGCGTAGGCGGTGAACACGCCCTGGAAGCCCGCCGCCTGCCGCAGCGACTCCTGGACGGGGTCCTGCGAGGAGTCGACGGCGCCGTCGAGAACGAGCGCGCGCACGTTCTGCGGGTACTTCTCGGCGTAGGCCGAACCGAGGCGGGTGCCGTAGGAGTAGCCGAGGTAGCTCAGTTTCGCGTCGCCGAGCACGGCCCGCATGACATCCATGTCCTGGATCACCTCGCGGGTACCGACGTGACCGAGCAGGTCGACGCCGGAGCGCTGGGCGCAGCGGTCGGCGTACTCACGGTTGTCGTCCTCTGCCTCGGCGATGCCCGCCGGAGTGTTGTCGGTGGGCGGCTCGGCACGTTCGGCGTCGGCCTGCTGCGGGGTGAGGCAGACGATCGAGGGCAGCGACGAGCCGACACCGCGCGGATCGAACCCGACCCGATCGAACTTCTCCGCCAGTTCGGTGCGGTTGCCGACACCGACCATCGACAGGCCGGAGACGCCGGGCCCACCCGGGTTCATCAGCAGCGAGCCGACCTTCTCGCCGGTGGCCGGGATCCGGGAGAGCGCGATCTGGGCGGTCGGGCCGTCCGGGCGCGCGTAGTCGATCGGCACGGTGATCCGCGCGCACTCGGTTTTGGGTGGCAGCCGGTCCTCCGGGCTGCCGTAGCCCTCGCACGAGCCCCAGTCGATCTGCTGGTCGTAGAAGCTGTTCAGGCCCGGTGGGGGCGGGGGCAGTTCAGCACGCGGCGCGCTGTCCCCGCCGGTGCCGCATCCGGTGACGATCAACGCAGAGACAGCGCCGAGGAGCACGACGAGCCGGCCTCGCTGCACAGTGGGCCCACCTTTCCGCGCCCTGCGGCGCACACAATGCGCCCGAACGGGCTCGCATCACGGTAACCGAATCGCCCGGTGTGACCGATCACACCGGCGCCTGGCCTTAAACCCGTGCGGGCGCAGGTGGCACACTGAGGTGGTCAGAAACGCCCGGGGACCCGGTATGGGCCTCGAGGAACCAGACGAAAGGGACGATGATGTCCGTATCCGATGAGCAGACTCCTGCCTACGGTGCCACTCCCGCCGACAACAAGCCACGCCGCAAGACCCGCGTCCAGCATCTCCAGCAGATGAAGGCCGACGGTGAGCGCTGGTCGATGCTGACGGCCTACGACTACTCGTCCGCCCGGCTGTTCGAGGAAGCCGGTATCCCCGTGCTCCTGGTCGGCGATTCCGCCGCCAATGTCGTCTACGGCTACGACACCACCGTGCCGATCACCGTCGACGAGCTCATCCCGCTCGTGCGCGGTGTCGTGCGCGGCGCCCCGCACGCGCTGGTCGTCGCCGATCTGCCGTTCGGGACCTACGAGTCCTCGCCGCAGCAGGCGCTGGCGACCGCCATCCGCTTCATGAAGGAGGGCGGCGCGCACGCGGTGAAGCTCGAGGGCGGCGAACGGGTCGCCGAGCAGATCGCGCTGATCACCTCCGCGGGCATCCCCGTGATGGCCCACATCGGATTCACCCCGCAGAGCGTGAACACCCTGGGCGGTTTCCGTGTCCAGGGCCGAGGCGACGGCGCCGAGCAGCTGGTCGCCGACGCGATCGCCGTGCAGGAGGCCGGTGCGTTCTCGGTGGTCATGGAAATGGTCCCCGCCGAGATCGCGGGCCAGGTCACCCGCAAGCTGACCATCCCGACCGTCGGCATCGGCGCGGGCGCCGACTGCGACGCCCAGGTGCTGGTCTGGCAGGACATGGCCGGCTACACCAGCGGCAAGACGGCCAAATTCGTCAAGCGCTTCGGCAACGTGGGCGACGAACTCCGCACCGCCGCGGCCACTTACGCCGCCGAAGTCCGCCAAGGCACCTTCCCCGGCCCCGAACACAGCTTCTGACCGGACCCACAACAACCTGTCCCCGTCCCTGTCCCCGTCTTCAACAACCCACCCAACCCAGCCACCGCACTCCCGACCCCTAGGGAGGGACGGCCACGAAGTGGCCGGTCCGCGGCCG
>NZ_JBHWZY010000622.1:0-4199 GCF_042727815.1 Nocardia sp. NPDC060220 | reverse complement strand
GCCATGGGCCGTGGCACGCGCACGCCGGCCTGGGTGGCCGAGCTCGGCTTCGACATGCCCACCGAGGAAAGGGTTTCCGTGCACATCGGGTACTCGAGCGTGGCGCTGCGGCTGCGCCCGGGGAGCGAACCGGAGACGCTGGTACTGATCGGCCCCGCCCCCGACCGGCCGATCGGGATGGCGTTGTTCGCGACCGAGGACGGCACGTGGTTGTTCACCGCGACCGGGTATCGAGACCATCACCCCGGCACGAGTTTCGACGAACTGGTCGAGTTCGTGGCGCCGTTCGCGCCTCCGCACGTGCTCGACGCGTTGCGCGCCGCGGAGGCGCTGTCCCCGGTGACGACCTACCGGTACGACGCCAACCGCCGTCGCCGCTACGACCTGGTCAGCCGCTTCCCCCGGGGACTGATAGCGCTCGGTGACGCCCTGTGCGGCTTCAATCCCATCTACGCACAGGGCATGTCGGTGGCCGCGTTGCAGGCCATGGCCTTGCGCGAGTGCCTGCACACCGGCGGGGACGACCTGGAACGCCGGTACTTCCGTGCCTCTGCGATTCCGGTGAACGTGGCCTGGCGACTCGCCGTCGGCGCCGACCTGACGCAACCGCTGGTGGAAGGCACCCGCACCCTCCAGATCCGGCTGGTCAATGCCTACGTTCGTCGGCTGCTCGAAGTGGGCAGGCACGACCCCGTGGTCGCCGCGCGATTCCTGCGCGTCTCGGCATTGCTGGACCCTCCCGCGTGGCTGATGCGGCCGAGTACCCTCGCGCGGGTATCGGTCGGGATGCGCAGGCGCGGCGACTCGGTGGCGCCACCACCGCGGGTGCTTGCCCGGTGACGATCGCCAGCGGGCACCGTCGATGAACGGAACTGAACAGATGACTGACGACGCGAGGACCGTCGCCGACCGGCTCCGATCGGCGCGCAGGCGGCGGTTCGTCGGGCGGGCGGGCGAAGTGGAACTGTTCCGCACCGCGCTCGACGCGGACGAACCACCGTTCACGGTGCTGTTCCTGCACGGGCCGGGCGGCATCGGCAAGTCCGCGCTGCTGGCCGAAATGCTCGAACTCGCCGAACTCGCGGGCGCGACGACGACGCGGGTCGACGGACGCACGGTCGAGCCGTCGCCCGAGTCGTTGCGCACCGCGCTGGGCCCCGCGATGTCCTCGGTGGTGTTCATCGACACGTTCGAACGGCTCGCGCCGCTGGAGGATTGGCTGCGCGAGACGTTTCTGCCGGTGTTGGCCACGACTGTTCTCGTGGTGATCGCCGGCCGTCATCCGCCTGCCCGCGCGTGGTCGGACGACCCCGGTTGGCGGGATCTGTTGCGCACGATCTCGTTGCGCAACCTCGCACCCGACGACGCCCGCGCTTATCTGCGGATCGCCGAGGTGCCCGAGGCGAAGCACGAACGGATGCTGGCGCTCACCCACGGCCACCCGCTGGCGCTGTCGCTACTGGTCGACGTGCTCGCCCAGACCGCGGGCGAGTTGCCCGCCGCACTGGTCGAGGCCCCCGACGCGGTGCGCGCCCTGCTCGCGCGGTTCGTCGATTCGGTGCCGAGCAAACGTCACCGGGCCGCACTGGAGGTGTGCGCGCACGTCCGGTTCACCACCGAGGCACTGCTGCGGGCCGCGCTCGGCGAATCCGACTGCGCCGACGTGTTCGAGTGGCTGCGCGAGCTGGCGATCATCGAGCCGGGGCCGCTCGGGCTCGCGCCGCACGAGATCGCCCGCGACGTTCTCGACGCCGACTTGCGCTGGCGTGATCCGGAGTCCTACCTCGACGTTCATCGCCGCGTTCGCGCGCACCTCATCGAGGTCCTCGACGCCACCGCGCAACAGAATCGCTGGCCGGTGGCCGACCTCGTCTTCCTCCACCGCCACAACCCGTCGATCTCGGCGTACTGGGACTGGTCGACCTTCGGCCGGGCCTTCCCCGACCGATACCGCGCGGAGTATCGGGAATCGATCCTGGCGATGACGAAGCGGCACCAGGGCCCCGAGCAAGCCGAGTTGGTGGACTTCTGGCTGGCTCGTCAGCCTGAGCAGTTCGTCGTGGTGCAAGGCTCGGGCAGCGCACCGATCGGCTATTTCTGTCGGCTGGCGCTGCACGACGCGACGGAGGCCGAGCTGGCCGCCGACCCCGGCACCCACGCCATGTGGGATTACGCGACCAGGTACGGCAGGCCACGGCCCGGCGAACCGGTGCACGCGGGGCGGTTCCTCATCGACGCGGAGTTCAACCAGCGTCCGTCGCCGACCATCAATGTGGTGACGGCTTGCTCGACGCAGTTCTGGTTGTCGCGTCCGGATCTGACGTGGGACTTCATCGGCGCGTTCGAGGCCGCCGACGCCTGGGAACCCTTCATGACCCACATCGATTTCCATCGTGCCCACGATGCCGAATACGAGGTCGGTGGCCGGCGGTACGCGGTGTACGCCCACGACTGGCGCCGGGTGGGCATCCCCGAATGGCTCGACCTGACCAGTGATCGTGTCGTCGGCGGGGTCCCCGCGCGACCCGTGCCGCCCACGCCCGAACTCGTTCTGTCCCAGCCCGAATTCGCCGACGCCGTCCGCTCCGCGTTGCGCGGGATAGGACGGGGCGACGGCCTGGAACGCAATCCGCTGCTGCGCTCGAGAGTGGTCGCCGACCGACCGGGCCCCGCCACCGGTGCCGCGCTGCGCGATCTACTCACCACGATCGTCGAGTCGGTGCGCGAGGACTCGCGCGGTGAGAAGCTCTACCGCGTCCTCGACCGCACCTACCTGCGTCCGGCGCCCACCCAGGAACGGGCCGCCGAACTACTCGGGCTGCCGTTCTCGACCTACCGACGCCACCTCACCCAGGGCATCGAGCGGGTGATCGCCAAGATGTGGCATATCGAGCTCTACGGAACCAGCTGATCAGGCCCTGCGGACCGGCGGAGGCGCCCATGTGCCGTTGAGCGCTTCCGTGCGAGGGGCATACAGCCGCATGGTGATACCGAGGGGCCCGCTCGGCGCGGGCAGCCAGTTCGATTCGCGCTCTGGTCCCGGATTGGTGTGGGAGATGTAGATGTCGAGCGAGCCGTCGGAATTCTGCACCAGTGCGTCTCGGTCGCCGATGGCGAAGCGGTCGAGCTCGTTCGGCGCCTGGAACCCCTCGTCGTCGTACATGGTGACCGACCAGAACGCGGCCGCCGGCGGCAGCTCGCCCGCGTCGAAGTGGATCACGTAGTCGGTATCGCCGTCGAGCGGCCGGCCGTCGGCGTCGGCGACCAGCAACGGGTAGATCGCGTCTTCGGGCGGGTTGGCGCCCAAGCCCGCCAACGTGATGGCCGAACGCCGGAAATAGTCGTTGCCGTACACCCCGATGTCGGCGAGCACGCTGATCCACCCGTTGACCGGTGGCGCCAGCTTTTTCGGTGCGGCCATCACCGCCGCTCGCGCGGCCTGCACACCGGCTTCGATGTCGGCGAGCTCATCGGTGGAGAATCGGGTGGCGTCGAAGTCCCGGCCGGGAACGATACCCAGCCGGGCGATGCGCGCGAGCTGGGAGAAGTCGGTGCTGTGTGGCGGGTCGACCTGCAACGCCGCAGCGGCACGGACGAAGAACTCCGTCGCCGACATCGCGTTGACCTGGCGCAGCGGTTCGGTCTCGCTCGCCGAACTCGGATCGGCCACGAACGGTCCCGGTGCGGCCAACTCGGTGATCTCGAGTCCGGCCTGGAATTTGTTGACCGCCACGTAGTCGGCGGGCCCGTTGGTCTGGGTGCGCCCGATCACCCACACATGACGAGTCGGCGCGTGGATCACGGGCAGGTCAGCCGGAAGATCACCGGTGTGGCCGGGGCCGACGACGACGAAGTCCTGTTCACCGGTGCCGGTGGTGCGCTTGCCTGGATTGGCGAAAACATCAGTCCACGCGTCGAGCATCGGGAGCATGTAATAGCGGTCGCCACTGTCGGGAACATGGATGTGCACAGGACCGCGGGTCAGATCGAGCCAGGCCGAGGAGTACAGCGTGTCGAAATTCGGGCGAACCACCGCCCGAAAATGGACATCAGGGAACTCGTGGATGTGGTGGAACTGGTTCGGGGGCCCGAACCCCGGAGTCGAGTCCGCCGGGGAGTTGGTCTGCTGCTCGCGAGTGACGTCCATCGTGACGAGGGAGTACAGGTAGAAATACGCTTCGTAGCTCAAGGTTTTCAGA
>NZ_JBHWZY010000621.1:0-4204 GCF_042727815.1 Nocardia sp. NPDC060220 | reverse complement strand
CCCTGCAGGACACGGTTTTCAACGTCTGCTTCGTCTTGGCGATCGCGGTGACCGCGCTGGTGATCCCGGCCGACGGACGTTCGATCGGGGTGGTGCTGGCCGGCGCCGGGGTGTACGCCCTCGGCATCGCGGCCATCGCGCTCAATTCCCGTCGAGCCAGGGTGGCCTGCTGAGGGTGCCCGCGGTTTCCTGGGCCAGCACCGTGCGGTGATCGGCGGTGGCCAGCGGGATATCGGGGAGGAGCGTGTCGTGGTCGATGCCGGTGTCGTAATCGATCCAGAGGGCGTCGACGACGCTCGTGTCGGCCAGTTCGTCGTGGCTCGCCCAGTGGTGCACGACCGCGTCGCCGGTTCCGAAGACGTACTCGATTTCGTTCACATGTGTTTGGACGCACGGCAACAGCGATCGGTTCCGGTAAGTTCTCACAAGATCACAGGTGTTCCTCGCCGACACCGATTCGAGGGAGCCAGATGCGCGCAAGACCGGTATCGCACGGAACTGCCGCCGTGGGTGTGGTGCTGTCCGCCATCCTCGCCGTCCCCGCGCAGGCGGGCCCACTGCCGTGGGTGCCCCCGCCGGTGAATCTCTGCGGAGAAACAGGATTCGACCCGGTCAACCGGCTGCCGGACCCGGCCGCACCGCCGGCGCCGGTCCTGCCGCCGAGCATCGACATCCCCGTCTGGGTGCCGCAGCTGACGCCGGTACCGATTCCCGACCCGCCGCACGACAACACGCGCGTCGCACAGGTTCCGCTGCCCACCGATCCGTGCCGCAATCCGTGCCCGGAGGTCCGTGACACGCCGGAACCCGAACCCGAAAGTTCGGACGAGTCCACCTCGACCGGATCGGCGATCGCGTTGCCGCGGATCAGGATCAACCCGGAGATCGAGCCGATTCCGATCCCGGTGCCCGGCGGCGAGAGCGAACCGGCCCAGGAAGCGCCGGAACCGGTGATCCGGCCGATCGAACGTGGCCCGCTCGCGGCGCCGGTCGTGCCCGCGAAGGTGGAGTCCGTCCGCCTCGTGGACCAGGTCACCGGACACGGCTCGACCAACCGGACCGATATGCGCTGGCAGGTCGACGGCACCGACCTCGGGCTGTTCTGGGAAACCGAACCGGGCAAGGTGGCCATGGTGTTCGGCGACACCTTCGGCGAGGGCTGGGCGTACGGCGGCGCGGGCTCCGACGGCGCCGACTGGCGATCGAATGTGCTGGCCTACAGCACCGACAAGGATCTGAACGACGGCATCACCATCGACTCGATGGTGCAGGACAGCCCCTGTCACGCCGCCGAACTCCTCGGCAGCCGCAAGATCAAGAACTGGGAGACCACCACGATCCCGACCTCGGGGTTCGCGCTCGGCAAACGGCAGTTCATGAGCTACATGTCGGTGAACCACTGGTCGAAGATCCCCGGCATGTGGATGACGAACTACGGCGGACTCGCCTACTCCGACGACGGCGGCTCGACCTGGACCAAAGATCAGCATGCCCGCTGGGAGAACATGTTCGGTCTCGGGCAGTTCCAGGTGGCGGCGATGGTGCCGCACGGGGATTACGTCTACATGTTCGGCACGCCCAACGGCCGGATCGGGATGATCGGCCTGGCCAGGGTGCGCAAGGCCGACGTGCTCAACAAGACCGCCTATCAGTACTGGGTGGACGGCAATTGGGCGCCCGCGGCGCAGAACTCGGCGACACCGCTCGTGAACGGGATGGCCAGCGAGCTGTCGGTGCGGTTCGACGAGGAAAGCCGGCAGTGGCAGATGGTCTATCTCGATTCGGCCGCGAGCCAGATCGTGTTGCGGACCGCGGGCCAGCCGCAGGGCGCCTGGACCTCGACCGTGCCGCTGGTGTCCACCGAGATGTATCCGAAGGCGTACGGCGGGTTCATCCATCCCTGGTCGACCGCGCAGGACCTCTACTTCACGATGTCGGCGTGGGACAGCTACAACGTGTACCTCATGCACGCGCGATTGAATCCGCCGCGCTGAGTCAGGACGCCGCCACGAACAACAGCCGGTCGCCGGGGCGAGCCTGCGCGACACGGTCGACATCGGCATCGAGGACGACGGCGATCACCGGATAACCGCCGGTGATCGGGTGATCGGCCAGGAAGACGACGGGCTGACCGCTCGGTGGCACCTGCACCGAGCCCAGCGCCACACCCTCGGAGGGCAATTCGCGGCCGATCGACCGCACCAGCGGGGGTCCGTCGGCGCGATCCAGCCGGGCGCCGACCCGGTCGGTGTCGGTGGAAACGATCCAGGAACCGCGGAACAGCTGCTCGGGATCGGTGAACCAGTCCGCGCGCGGGCCCGGACACGCTCGGACCGTGAGCACTTTCGGCGGCAGCGGAACCGGCGCGAATTCCACGGTCGGCAGGGTGCGCGGCGGGGGACCGACCGGCAACTGCGTGCCGACCACCAGCGGGTCGGGACCGATACCGGACAAGGTGTCGCGGCTACGCGAACCCAGCACCTTGGCCACATCGATACCGCCACGCACCGCCACGTAACTGCGCAGACCGGTGTTCGCGAGGCCGAGTCGCAGCACCTGGCCCTCGTCGATTTCGAGCACACTCGCATGCCCGACCGGGGTGCCGTCGACGGTGGCGGGGGCGGGCGCGCCGGTGACCGCGACGGTGAGGTGACCGTCGGCGCGCAGGGCGAGGCCGCCGAGCAGTGCTTCGATGGCGGCGAAGTTCTCCGGATTGCCGACCAGCCGGTTCGCCAGCCGCAGTGACCCGCGGTCGGCCGCACCCGCCTGGCCGACGCCGGAATCGAACCAGCCCTGTCTGCCCAGGTCCTGCACTGTCGCGAGCGGCCCCACCCGTTCGATGAAGATCAGCATTCGATCTCTCCCCGATTCGCTGTCGAGGCGGCGCACCGTTGAGCAGCCCTTGATTTTCCGCCGAAGCAGCTATTCCTCGGAAGCGACGAACCTGATCGCCGAACCCGCCCGCACCAGCGCGGGTGGATCGCGGTCCACCGCCCACATTCGCAGATCGGTGGTGCCGATCAACTGCCAACCGCCCGGCGTGCCGCGCGGGTAGACCGCCGAATATCCGCCGGCCAGCGCCACCGCGCCCGCCGGGATGGCCGTGCGGGCATGGGTGCGGCGTGGCACCGTGAGCCTGCCGTCGGGCGAGGTGAGGTAGCCGAAACCGGGCGCGAAACCGACGAACGCGCACCGCCAGACAGTGCCGGTGTGCGCCGCGATCACCTCCGGGATCGACAGGTCGAGCAGCCGGGCCACCTCGGGCAGGTCCGCGCCGTCGTAGTGCACCGGGATCTCCACGACCGCCTCGGTATCCGGCACTGTTCCACGGGAAACATCCGGCGAATCCGCTTGCGGTGGCTCGTGATCCAGCCGGTCGAGCAGCGCGACGAGTTCACGGCGGACCTGCACGCCATAACTCACCGAATGCATGGTGACCAGCACGGTTTCCGCCGCGGGCAGCACATCCTCGACACCGGCTATCGCGTGCACGCGCAGCGCGGAGGCCAAGCGCTGTACCGGGCGCGGGTCGTCGAGGGTGATGAGCACGGCGCGGTCACCCGCGGGCCGGATCCGCGCGTTCCAATCGATGTCCATCGTGCCTCCCACCCCTCAGCTGAACGGCTCCACCGGTATCCCGGCTTCGTCGAGCGCCCCCCGGATCCGGCGGGCCATCTCGACGGCCGCCGCAGAGTCGCCGTGGACGCACACGCTGGCCACGGACACGGCGACCGTACCGGGACCGTCTACGGTACGCGCGGTCCCCGACAGCGCAAGAGTTGTCGCCTGGGCCACGGCGTCGTCGGCCGACAGCACCGCCCCGGCAACTCCGCGCGGGGCCAGCGAACCTGTTGCAGTGTAAGCCCGGTCGGCGAATCCCTCACCGACGAAACGCACCCGCTGAGCGGCCCGTTCCAGTTCGGTACCCGCCGGTCCGAGCAGCGCGAGACCGGGTTCGGCTTCGGCCACCGCGGCGACAAGCGCTTCGGCGAGCAGGCGATCGCGGGCGGCCGCGTGGTAGAGCGCGCCGTGCGGTTTCACATAGCGGACCCGGTCGCCCGCCGCCCGCGCGAAGGCCGCGAGCGCGCCGATCTGATAGAGCACCTCGTCGCGCAGATCGGCCGGGGCGATGGCGATATCGCGGCGGCCGAAACCGACCAGATCGCGATAGCCGACGTGCGCGCCGATCCGCACACCCTTGGCC
>NZ_JBHWZY010000620.1:0-4209 GCF_042727815.1 Nocardia sp. NPDC060220 | reverse complement strand
CCTGCCGATTCATGTGACAACGACCACAACGGATGGTATGAATAGGTATATGCCTAATCGAAATATGCGACTGGGCATCAGCTCGTAGATCCGAATGGAGAGCTCATGGTCATCCAGGCCGAGGCCACCACCCCGAGCGCGATCCTCGATCGCGCGTCCCTGCTGCTCGACGCCTTCGACGGCCCGGGCAGGCTCACGCTCGCCCAGATCGTCCGGCGCACCGGTCTACCCCGGTCCTCGGCGCATCGCATGCTCGATCGGCTGGTGCAGTTGCGCTGGCTACGTCGCGAGGGGCGCGACTACGAACTCGGCATCCGGCTGATGGAGCTCGGCTCACTGGCGGTGCACCAGGACCGGCTGCACCGCGCGGCGATGCCGTTCCTGCACGAGCTGCACCGGGTCACCGGGTTCGTGGTGCATCTGGCCGTGCTGGACGGTCCCGACGTCGTGTACCTCGACAAGGTCGGCGGCGAGCTGTCGGCGGTGGTGCCCACCCGCGTCGGCGGCAGGCGGCCCGCTGCCTGTACCGCGGTCGGCAAGGCGATCCTGGCCTACTCCGACGAGCGCCGCATCGCCGATGCCCTCGCGGGTCAGGCCGGCGCACGCACCCGCTACTCGATCACCACCAAGGCCCAGCTCGACACCGAACTGGACAAGGTGCGCGCGCACGGGATCGCCGTCGAGCGCGAGGAGTCGCTGCCCGGCTTCGGCTGTATCGCGGCGCCCATCGGCGATCTCGGCGAGGCCGCCGTGGCGGCGGTGTCGGTGTGTGGACCGGTGGATCGGATGCTGTTCGATCACCGTCTCAGCGCGCCGGTGCGCACGACCGCGCTCAATATCTGGCGCCACGTCGACGACGGCCGGGTCCGGGTGCATCCGACGTTGCAGCAGCATCCTCGTCCGCTGGGCGTGAGCCGTTCGTACGCCGACCACCGCGGGCCGCGTACGGCGTGATGCCCCGTCGCGCCGTACGCCGCCGGCCCGAACGCGGGCGGCGCACGGCGCGACCCGGTTGTGCGCAGCAGCGGGTCAGATCCGTTCGCGGACGATCACTTCCGTCAGAGCGGGCGGTTCACGCAAAAACTGTGGCAGATCCGGTCGCGGATGATCATGTCCGGGCATTCGGGGTCGAACCAGCGGTCGACGTGCGCCCAGTGGACCGGATGCATCAGATAGGGGCCTGCGAGAGCGTCGAGGTCGGCGAACTCCTGCTCCCAGACATGGGTCCACGCCGCGAGTCCGGTGCCACGGGTGACCCGGCTCAACTGCCAGGATCGGATGCCCGGCAGGTAGCGGGGCATCCGCAGCAGGTCTGCCTCGAAGCGTTCGACCGTCGCGCGCGGGGTGTGCTGCTCGACTCGCAGCAGCAGTACCCGGTATACCGACCCGGTGGCGTCCGGCTCGGCGATACCCGCTGTGCCGCCGTGATATTCGGCGCCGTCGACGTGGGCGACCGGACTCTCGCTCAGTAGGGTATCCACCTCGGTGGTGGTCCCCGTCCAGTCCGCGGACTCGTCGAAGCGCAGGTGCACCAGGACATCACCACCGTTGCGCACGCCCGGCAATGTGGGCTCGACCAGCACGCGGCGTGCGGCCGGGGCGGCGATTTCGCGCACCCTGGTCATCAGCCGGTCACGCACCACGGCCTCGGTGCCGGGCGAAAGATGCACCAGCCGAGTCACTTCAAACATTGCCGAGCCTGTCGATGTCGGTGGCGAGCGCGCCGGTCGAGCGGGTCCGTTCGACGATCAGCTCCCGCGCCGAGGCCCACCACTGCCGCACCGACTCATCCGAACGTCCCTGCCAGGTCATCTCCCACCAGCCCTGTGCGCCGTCGAGCACCCAGCTCGCGATGATCGTGTTCGACTCGTCCGGGAACCACACGGGCGGACTCACCACGATCCGCTCCAGCGTCATGCCGCGTCGGCGCGCGCCCGGGGCGTAGTCGCGCAGATAGGCGTCGACGAATTCCCTGGCCCGTCCTGGCTTGGTCACTACGGTGTCGATCACGTAGACCTTCGTGGCTTCCATGCACCGACCGTAGGCAGCCGCCGAAGGGCATCGACCTGGTGTTTCCGCCCAGTGGGAGAACGCGGTACGGATCGCGCGGCACCGACCCTACGGTGAGGCCGACGACGTCCGATTCCGTCGCCGAAATTCAGGAGGACCAGTGACTGTGCGAACGTTCCCGACCACCGGGCCCGGTGCGGTTCCCGATCCGGAAGTCGCGGCCGTGCTCGCCACGCTCGACGCCGGATTCCCCGATGTCGCCACGATGGCCGCGAGCGAGGCGCGTGCCGCGATCCGCGCCAGACGCGCTCCGCTGCAACGACTTCCCGATATGGCGCTGGCGCGCGACCTCACGATCGACGGACCCGGCGGCCCGCTACCGCTGCGGGTGTTCCGGCCGCATCACGACGGCGAACCGCTGCCGGTGATCGTGTTCGCGCACGGCGGCGGCTTCGTGTTCTGCGACCTCGACAGTCACGACGAGTTCTGCCGCTCGATGGCCGCGGGTGTCGGTGCGGTGGTGGTCTCGGTCGACTATCGGCTCGCGCCCGAGCACGCGGGCCCCGCGGCCCATGACGACATGTTCGCGGCGCTGCGGTGGACCGCCGCCAACGCCGGCGACCATGGTGGCGACCCGTCGAGGATCGCGGTGGCCGGCGACAGCGCGGGCGGCAATCTCGCCGCCACCGTGGCCATCGCGGCCAGGGACGCGGACGGGCCACAGATCGCGGCCCAGATCCTGATCTATCCGGTGATCGACGACGATTTCGAGACCGAGTCCTACCGGCGATTCGGCACGGGCCACTACAACACGACCAGCGCCATGCGGTGGTACTGGGCGAACTACGCACCGCACGGCACCGACGACGTGCGTCTCGTGCCGACCAGGGCGGACTCGCTGGCCGGTCTACCGCCCGCGGTGGTGGTCACCGCCGAACTGGACCCGCCGTGTTCGGCCGGGGACGCCTACGCCCAGCGCCTGGCAGCCGACGGTGTCGCGGTCCGCTATCGCCGCTACACCGGGCTCTTCCACGGATTCCTCAGCATCCCGTCCCTCGCCGCCACCGTCGCCGCGCGCACCGAGATCTGGGCTATGGTGCGCGAGACGCTCGACCTCCCTCGGGACCCGAGGTGATCGGTACCGGTAGCGCCCCACCCGAGACCCTTCCGGCCCGAGTTCCGAGTAGGGGGTTCAGGTTCAGACCGCGGTGAAGTACTCGATCTTCGGCGCAGCCGCCAGCAAGGGAGCCATCAACTTGCCTGCCGCGCGGAAGTGCTCCGACCGGCCGTGGGCTTCGACGGCGGCGTCGTCGGAGTACAGCTCGAAGAACCGGTAGTGATCGGCGTCGGTCCGCGAACGCACCAGCTGGTAGGTCAGATTGCCCGGCTCGTTGGCCTTGATCTGTTCGACGAGATCGGCAACGACGGCTTCGAACTCCGCACCCGCACCGGCTTTGACGGTCACCTCGGCGATGACTGCGATCATGATTTCTCTCCTTTTTCCGTGCGACAGTACCCGCGATCGGAGAGACACGGCCTAGTCCGCCGGGTCGTGCTGCTCGAGCTCTTCTTCGCGCACCCGCTGCTCGATCTCGCGCCAGCGACCCGGCGTCGGGTGGGGGTAGTCGGTGCGGTCGTCGTGTTCGGCGCCCGCCAAGACGGTGGCCGCGTTGTCGATGTCATCGATCAGCTGCTGCGCGAGGTCGCGTTCGGTCGCGTAGTGGCGCTGCGCCCATTGCAGCACGAGCTGCGAATAGGCCCAGCCCGGTTCGGATTTCGCGGCTTCGGCATCGATCGCGGCGCGTTGGGCGAGTTTGTCGACGTCGGCGATGTGGTCGTGCAGGATCTGCTTGAGCCGATCCGGGGACCCGAGATGGCCGAACATCACGCGCAACAGCACATGGTGTTTGAGCACCGACGGGTCGACCGGCGCCTTGTTCCACCACGTGGTCACCGCGGCCCGGCCCTCCGCGGTGATCTGGTACAGCCGTCTGGCGCGCATGGTGTTGTCGGGATCGAGTCGCGAACTCGCGAAGCCGTGCTGTTCGAGCTTCTTCAGCTCGGCGTAGATCTGGCTGTAGGACGGGGTCCAGTAGACGTAGCGCAGACTCCAGTCCGCCCATTTCTTCAGGTCGTAGCCGGAGATCTCCTCCTCGTACGAGAGCATGGCGAGCACCGCCCAGCTGGTCGGCGGCAGAT
>NZ_JBHWZY010000619.1:0-4211 GCF_042727815.1 Nocardia sp. NPDC060220 | reverse complement strand
GCGGACGTCGGAGTAGCGCTGGATCGCCGGGTCGAGCAGCAGGTCGCGCACGGTCGAGCGGGTCTGGATCGCGACGCGCTGCGACAGGGTGCCGAAGTCGGGGTTGGCGTCGACGGCGATCACTCGGTCGCCGCGGATCGAGGCGAAGATCGAGCCGAGACCGGTGGTGGTGGTGGTCTTGCCGACGCCGCCCTTCAGTGAGAGGACCGCGATGCGGTAGTCGCCGCGCACAGGCTGGCGGATACGGGCCACGAGTTCCTGCAGACGCAGCTCCTCGGCGGACATCCCCGGGTTGATCGCACCGCCGGACACGTGATGCACGGCCTTGCGCCAACCACTGCCGGGAGCCTTCTTGGCGCGCTTGACCGGGACGTCGTCGAGCGAGGGCTGGTAGCCCTGTGGCTGTGCGCCCCAACCCGGTTGGCCGTAGGGCTGCTGGTGGCCCTGCTGGTAGTTGCCCGGCTGCTGGTACTGCTGCGGCGCGTTCGGCTGCTGGTACTGCTGTGCCGGTGTGCCGTCGGGCTGGTACTGCGGGCCGGGCCCGTTGGGCTGATTGTACTGCTGCGCAGGCGTGCCGTCGGGCTGGTACTGCTGACCGGGGCCTTGCGGCTGCTGGTACTGCTGTGCCGACGTGCCGTCGGGCTGGTACTGCGGCACGGGCGTGCCGTCGGACTGGTACTGCGGGGCCGGACCGTTCGGCGGGAACTGTTGCTGCGCCCCCTGATTCGGCTGCTGATAGTGCGGAGCGGGGGAGCCGTCCGGCCGATACTGCTGCACGGGGGCGCCGTCGGGCTGCTGCGTGGGTGCGGCATCGGGCCGATACTGCGGTGCCGCGCCGTCGGGCCGCTGGGCGACGCCGTCGGGACCGTACGTGGGCAGACCGTCGGGCTGCTGGTGCTGGGCCGGGGTGCCGTCGGGGCGGGGATACGGCGACGCGGTGTCGGCCGCCTGCACGAATTCACCCGAGCGATACCCGGTCTGCGCGGCGCGTGCTTGTTCCGCGGGGTTCGTGCCACCCTGCCGATTCGCCTGACCGTGCTCACCCGGCGCACTGCCCTGTAGCCGCGGATCATCGGACCGGTACACCTCGGTCCGCCCATCCGGCGCATGCGTCGGCGCGACCGGTGTCGGGTCACCGGGGACCGAGTTGTACTGCGTCGCGGGGTAAGCCGACGGCGGCACGCGCTCGCCCGATGCGTACGGCGACCGCTGCTCGGTAGCCGGCGGCTGTTGCGGAGCTACGGACTCGGCGGAGCTGTACGGCGACCCGTGTCGTGACGCGACCGCGTCCTCATCGGGCGCGGACCGCCCGTCGGCCGAGTGGCGCGCACCGGTTGTCGGCGATTCGGTGGCCTCCGCGGCGGTTGTCGCCGGGGATGGTTCGGCCACCTCGGCAGCTGCGCGACGAGGCGGTGTGGCCTGCTCGGCTTCCTGGAACGACGACGGCAGACGAGGTTCCACATCGGCGGACTGCGCGACCTCGCTGGCCGCGGGTGTCGACGGTGTTTCTGTGGCGTGTTGTTCGACCTCGTCCCGTGCGGTGACCGGCGATGGCGCATGGTCTGCCTGCTCGACCGCCTGATCGGCGCCGATCGGCTGCGGTTCGGCGGCGACCGGCCGGGATTCGGTGGTGGTCGGCTGCGGTTCGGCGGCGACCGGCCGGGGCTCGGCGGTAGTCGGCTGCGGCGGGACGGTCAGGCGCGGTGGGGCATGGGTCGGACGCGCGGGCGGGTCCGGCAGCGGAGGGGGCGGGGGAAGGTCGGGGCGCTGCTGGTTCGGGCCGAGCGGGGTGAAGCCGGTCGACGGTGGCGCGGGCGTCCGGGTCGGGAGCGCGTTCGCGACGTGGTCCACGGCCTCGCTGGTCGGCGCGGTTGTTGCCGGGCCTGGGTGTGTGGGCACGCTGGTGGGCGACGGCGGGAGCGGAGGGGGTGTGCCGGTGGATGTCGGCGCGTGATCTGCCGGTGGCTGACTTGCCGACCACGGAGCCGCTGTCGACGCCTGACCGCCTGCCCACGGCGCCGGATCCGCGGCCGAGGGCCCCGGAATCGACGACGGACCGTTGGTGTCCGGTCGCGGTGCCGGATCCGCCGATGACAACGGGGCGTTGACCGGGGGAGTCAGCGGGTTCGGGGCGGCCTGCCACCCGGCGTTCGGCTGTGGCCACCCGGCGTTCGGCTGTGCGGGCGCGGCCTGCTGGTATTGCGACGCGTCGCGGCCGGTCCGGGGTGCGGGCTGCTCGTAGGTGGGCTGCGGACGCGGTTGCTCGTCGCGGCGGGGCTGCTGGTGGGACGGGCCGGGGATCAGCGGGTCGGCGGGCTGCTGCGGGGTGGACCAGCCGGAACCGGACTGGTGGGTCGGCTCGGCGGGGCGGCGCTGTTCGGCGGCCTCGCCCGGACGTGGGGTGGCTGCCTCTTCCTCGGATTCGCGATCCTTGCGGCGGCGCCTGCCCTTTTCCTTGCGCGGCGCGTCGTCACCGCGCCCGCCCATGAAGCGGCGGCGTTTGGGTGCGTCGTCGATCTCGTCGTCCTGGGGCAGGTTCTCGACCGGAGCCTCGTAACCGACCTGTGTGACGTCGCTCTCCGACAGCCACGGCGGCAGCATGGGGAGGCTGTCGTTGTTGCGGCTCACCGGCACGCCTCGCTCACCAGGGTCCCCCGATCTGATCGACCCACTTCTCCGACGCCGGTGAGTTTACGCGACAACCCCCACGGCGTGGTGGCCGCCCGGTGGCTCGACACCGTGCTCAGGGCGGCGCGCTCGCAGGCCTCCCGATTGTGCGGCACGGGGCCCGGTCAGGGTGTACGGTTCGGGGCACTTTTGCCTCTGGCCGCCCGGCCCGGTAAGCTTGAGCGGCGGTGCACCTATGCGCCGACTGTTCGCATGCATGTCGACGGGCTCTTGGTTGACGCTACACACGCGGACGGCCATCAAACTCAGGTTGAGCGTAACCGGGATCGCGGAGGATATGGCGAAGAAAGACGGGGCCATCGAGGTCGAGGGTCGAGTTGTCGAGCCGCTGCCCAATGCGATGTTCCGGATCGAGCTCGAGAACGGTCACAAGGTTCTCGCGCACATCAGCGGAAAGATGCGGCAGCACTACATTCGTATCCTTCCGGAAGACCGCGTGGTCGTCGAGCTGTCGCCGTACGACCTCTCACGCGGCCGGATTGTCTACCGCTACAAGTGATGCCTGACGGCGTCGCGAGCCTCACCGGCGCGCGGCGTCGCACAGTGTCCCGGCAACGGGACGCACACCAGACTTCCCCGGTCCTCTGGCTGGGGAAAAACTGTGTTCACACCACCTGTGTGGACCAATACAAGATTGGACTGACGTGAAGGTTAATCCGAGCGTCAAGAAGATCTGCGAGAAGTGCAAGGTGATCCGCCGTCATGGTCGGGTCATGGTGATCTGCGACAACCTGCGCCACAAGCAGCGTCAGGGCTGATACAGCCTCACCACCGGGCACCGATCGTCTGATCGGACTGACCGAAAGAAGCACTCCCAGTTCCAGCACGCACGTACTTGTGCGCGCCATCCACCGGCACGGAGGCCGGTGCCCCCACCTTTGTGAAGACGGGGGGACGGACGGGGAGCAGACCTCCGCAACCATTAAGGAACCTGCCACATGGCACGTCTGATGGGCGTTGATCTCCCGCGCGAAAAGCGCATGGAGATCGCGCTGACCTACATTTTCGGAATCGGGCGCACCCGCGCCACCCAGATCCTGGCCGAGACGGGCGTCAGCCCCGACCTGCGCTCCAAGGACCTGAACGACGACGACCTGGCGAAGCTCCGCGAGTACATCGAGGCTTCGGACTACAAGGTCGAAGGTGACCTGCGCCGCGAGGTTCAGGCCGATATTCGTCGCAAGATCGAGATCGGCTGCTACCAGGGCATCCGCCACCGTCGTGGCCTGCCCGTTCGTGGTCAGCGCACCAAGACCAACGCGCGTACGCGCAAGGGTCCGAAGAAGACCGTCGCCGGCAAGAAGAAGTAGGGATAGCGTATGCCTCCGAAGAGCCGGGCCGCTGGCCCGAAGAAGACTCAGAAGTCGCGTCGCCGGGATAAGAAGAACATCCCGCACGGCCACGCGCACATCAAGAGCACGTTCAACAACACCATCGTCTCGATCACCGACCCCGAGGGCAATGTCATCTCGTGGGCGTCGTCGGGTCACGTCGGTTTCAAGGGTTCGCGTAAGAGCACCCCG
>NZ_JBHWZY010000618.1:0-4219 GCF_042727815.1 Nocardia sp. NPDC060220 | reverse complement strand
CCAGCGGGTCGAGCAGCACGCCGAGACCGGCGATCGCAAGGCGCTGACCGCGGGTCCGCGCCCCGAGCACATCCCGCTCTCGCTCGCGCAGCAGCGGATGTGGTTCCTCAACCGGTTCGACACCCAGTCGGCCGCGTACAACGTGCCCGTCGCGGTCCGCCTCACCGGCGACCTCGACGTGAACGCGCTGCGTGCGGCGGTCACCGACCTGGTGACCCGCCACGAGATCCTGCGCACGATCTACCCACAGACCGAAGCCGGTGCGGCACAGGTGATCCTGTCGCCCGCCCAGGCCGCGCCGGAACTGATCGAACGCACCGTGGCCGCCGACCAGGTGGAATCGGCTGTGGCGGAACTGATGTCGACGATGTTCGACGTCACCGTCGAGGTCCCGCTCAAGGTGGCGCTGTTCCGCGTCGAGAACACCGACGACTTCGTGCTCGCCCTGGTCGTGCACCACATCTCCGGCGACGGTTCCTCGGTCGCCCCACTGACCCGCGACCTGATGACCGCCTACGCGGCCCGCTCCATGGGTTCCGAGCCCGGCTGGGCACCGCTGGCAGTGCAGTACGCGGACTACAGCATCTGGCAGCGTGATCTCCTCGGCAGCGAGGACGACGCCGACTCGATGGCGTCCAAGCAGGTCGCGCACTGGAAGCAGGCCCTCGCGGACCTCCCCGATCAGCTCGACCTGCCCGCCGACCGTCCGCGCCCCGCGGTGCAGACCTTCGCCGGCAGCAAGGTCGACGTCCAGATCGACGCCGACACCCACCGCGCGCTGGTCGAGCTGGCTCGTGCCGAGGGCGCGACGCTGTTCATGGTCGTGCACACCGCCCTCGCGGTGCTGCTCGCCCGCCTGTCCGGTACCGACGACATCGCCATCGGTACCCCGATGGCCGGCCGTGGCGAAGCCGCGCTCGACGACATGATCGGCATGTTCGTCAACACCCTGGTGTTCCGCACCAAGGTCGACGGCGGCGAGGCGTTCACCGAACTGCTCGCCCGCCAGCGTGAAGACGACATCGCGGCGTTCGCCAACGCCGACGTGCCGTTCGAGCGCCTGGTCGAGGTACTCAACCCGGTGCGCTCCACCGCGCGTCATCCGCTGTTCCAGGTGGGTCTGTCGTTCCAGAACCTCAGCCGCGCCACCCTGGAACTGCCGGGCCTGACGGTCTCGGGCCTCGACATCGCCACCGAGCTGTCGCAGTTCGATCTGCACCTGATCGCCACCGACCGCTACGGCGATGCCGGTGAGCCCGAAGGCATCTCGGGTCTGTTCACCTACGCCACCGACCTGTTCGACCACGCCACGGTCGAAGGTTTCGTGGAGCGTTTCGTCCGGCTGCTCGGCGCGATCGTCGCCACCCCGCGTACCGCGGTCGGCGATATCGAGCTGCTGGCCACGGCCGAACGCACCCAGATCCTCGACGCCCGCAACGCCACCACTTACTCGGTCGACACCGAGGCCACCCTGGTCTCGCTGCTCGACGCGTCCGTGGCCGCCGATCCGAAGTCGACCGCGCTGGTCACCGACGACGGTGCCCAGCTCACCTACGCCGAACTCGACGCGAAGGTGAACCGCCTCGCGCGGCACCTGATCTCGCTCGGCGTGGGCCCGGAGTCCCGTGTCGCGCTGGCGATGCGCCGCTCGGTGGACCTGGTTGTCGCGATGTACGCGGTGGCCAAGTCCGGTGGCGCGTACGTGCCGGTCGACCCCGATCAGGCGGCCGAGCGCACCGGCTACATCCTCGAGACGGCGGCACCGGTCTGCGTGCTGACCAACGCCGAGTTCGCCACCGACGTCGCACCGGTCGTGCGGATCGACGAACTCGACCTGGAATCGCTCGGTGCCGCACCGATTTCCGATGCCGAGCGCACCGAACCGCTGCGTCCGGAGAACACCGCGTACGTGATCTTCACGTCCGGTTCCACCGGCCGCCCGAAGGGTGTCGCCGTTCCGCACGGCGCCATCGCCAACCAGCTGAAGTGGAAGCTGATCGAGTTCGGCATGGACGCCGCCGACGCGGTGCTGCTCAAGACCGCCGCCACCTTCGACCTCTCGGTCTGGGAGTTCTGGTCGGCCGCGGTCTGCGGTGGCCGCCTGGTGATCGCCTCGGCCGACGGCCATCGCGACCCGGCTTACCTCAACGAGCTGATGTCGCGCGAGTGGGTCACCACCCTGCACGTGGTGCCGTCGATGCTCGACGCGCTCATCACCGCGGGAATGCCCGATTCGCTGTGGCGGGTCCTGGCCATCGGTGAGGCGCTGCCGGGTTCGCTGGCCCAGCGCTTCCGCGCCGAGTTCAGCCGTACCGAGCTGTTCAACCTGTACGGCCCGACCGAGGCCGCGGTCTCGATCACCTCGCACCGGGTGAACGCCGCCGACCAGGTGTCGGTCTCCATCGGTTCGCCCGAGTGGAACAGTCAGGTCTACGTGCTCGACGAGCGTCTGCGCCCGGTGCCCGACGGGGTCGCCGGTGAGCTGTACCTGGCGGGCGCGCAGTTGGCTCGCGGCTACTACGGTCGCCCCGACCTGACCGCCGATCGTTTCGTGGCCAACCCGTTCACCCCGGGCACTCGCATGTACCGCACCGGTGACCTGGTGGCCTGGCACAACCGCGAACTCGACTACCGCGGCCGCACCGACTTCCAGGTGAAGATCCGCGGCTTCCGGATCGAGCTCGGCGAGATCGAGGCCGCGCTGCTCGCGCTGCCCGAGATCGCCCAGACCGCGGTGATCGCCAAGTCCGATCCGCGCACCGGTGACCGTCTGGTCGCCTACCTGGTCGGCTCGGATATCGAGGTGGCACAGGTCAAGTCGACGCTGGCCGCCGGTCTGCCGTCGTACATGGTGCCCGCCGCGTTCGTGGTGCTGGACGCGCTGCCGCTCAACGTCAACGGCAAGCTCGACCGCAAGGCGCTGCCGGAGCCGGAGTTCGAGGCGCAGACCTTCCGCGCGCCGTCGACCCCGATCGAGGAGATCGTGGCCGGCGTGTTCGCCGATGTTCTCGGCGCCGAACGCGTCGGTGCCGACGACGACTTCTTCGCCCTCGGCGGCAACTCGCTGCTGGCCACCCAGGTCGCGGCCCGCCTCGGCGCCGCCCTGGACAGCCGGGTGCCCGTGCGCCTGCTGTTCGAGGCGTCGACGGTGGCCGGGCTCGCGGTGAAGGTCGAGCAGGGTGCGGGTGCCGGTGGGCGTCGCGCGCTGGTCGCCGGTCCGCGCCCGGATCAGGTGCCGCTGTCGCTCGCGCAGCAGCGCATGTGGTTCCTGAACCAGTTCGACACTGCCTCTTCGGTGAACAACATCCCCGTCGCCGTTCGCCTGTCGGGCGCGCTGGACGTGGCGGCGCTGCAATTGGCCGTCGCCGATGTGCTCGCACGGCACGAGACACTGCGCACGGTGTACCCGTCGACCGACGGCACGCCGCACCAGGTGATCCTGCCGGTCGAAGGCAACGTCCCGGATCTGACGCCGGAAACCGTTGCCCCCGAACAGGTTCGCGACAAGATCGCCGAGCTGATCACCACCGGTTTCGACGTGATCGACGAAGTTCCGTTGCGTGCGAAGCTCATGCAGGTCGCCGACGAGGAATTCGTCCTTGTCTTCGTGGCCCACCACATCAGCGCAGACGGTTGGTCCATGGGCCCGCTGACCCGCGACGTGATGATCGCCTACGCCGCCCGTGCCACGGGTGAAGCACCGGGCTGGGCGCCGATGCCGGTGCAGTACGCCGACTTCAGCGTCTGGCAGCGCGAGGTGCTCGGCGCCGAGACCGACGAGACCAGCCTCATCGCCCAGCAGGCCGGCTATTGGAAGCGCGCGCTCGCCGGTGTTCCCGACGAGCTGAACCTGCCCCTGGATCGACCGCGTCCGAGCACGCAGTCCTTCGCCGGTGGCCGGGTGCTGTTCCCGATCGGCGGCGACATCCACGCCGGGCTGTCCGCCATCGCTCGCGAGCAGAACGCGACGCTGTTCATGGTCGTGCACACCGCGCTGGCGGTATTCCTGGCACGCATGTCGGGCACCGAGGACATCGTCATCGGCACCCCGATCGCCGGCCGCGGCGAAGCCGAACTCGACGACGTGATCGGCATGTTCGTCAACACCCTCGCCCTGCGCACCCAGGTCGGCGGACAGCTCACCTTCGCGGAGCTGCTGACCCAGGCCAAGGAAGCCGACCTGGCCGCCTTCGCCCACGCCGACATCCCGTTCGAACGC
>NZ_JBHWZY010000617.1:0-4222 GCF_042727815.1 Nocardia sp. NPDC060220 | reverse complement strand
GGTATGGCGAACTCCCCGACGACGGTCAGCTGCAACTGCTCTGCCAGCGTGAACGCGCCCAGCGCCGGATCGACCGGTCGGTGCTCGCCCTGCTGGAGAAGATGCCGCAGACCTGCCACCCGATGGACGCGGTCCGTACGGTCGTGAGCTACCTCGGCACCGAGGACGCGGCCTCCGAGAGTACGAGCGAGCGCGAAAGACTGGACGCCGCACTGAGATTGACCGCGCTGCTGCCGACGGTGATCGCGACGGCGATGCGCAGGCGCCGGGGGCTCGACCCGATCGCACCGCACTCCCAGCTCGGTTTCGCCGAGAACTTCCTGTACATGTGCTTCGGTGCGGTACCTGATCCGCGGATCGTGCGCGCGTTCGAGATCTCGCTGATTCTCTACGCCGAGCACGGATTCAACGCGTCGACCTTCGCCGCTCGCGTGGTGACCTCCACCGGCTCGGACTCCTACAGCGCCATCACGGCGGCGATCGGCGCCCTGAAGGGACGATTGCACGGCGGCGCCAACGAGGCGGTGATGCACACTATGCTCGAGATCGCCGATCCCGCGCACGCGCAGGCATGGATCGCCGAAACCCTGGGCGCCAAGCGCAAAGTGATGGGCTTCGGGCATCGCGTGTACCGCAACGGCGACTCCAGGGTGCCGACGATGAAGGCGGCCCTCGACGAGGTCGCGGCGGTGACCGGGGGACAGCAGTGGGTCCGCATGTACGGCGAACTCGCCGCCGCGATGGCCGAGAAAACCGGCATAGCGCCGAATCTCGACTTTCCGGCAGGGCCTGCCTACTACCTGATGGGCTTCGACATCGAGATGTTCACGCCGATCTTCGTGATGAGCCGGATCACCGGCTGGACCGCGCACATCGCCGAGCAGTCGGCCGCCAACGCGCTGATCCGGCCGTTGTCGGAGTATCGCGGCGTGGCCCAGCGTGCGGTTCCGGTCGCCAGGGCGAGCTGAACCGAACCACTGCCCCGGACGGAAATCTCCGTCCGGGGCAGTGGTCTGTGTGCCACTCACCGTCGCGGTGGTCAGCTCCCGGCGGTCAGCGCAGTGCCGCGGCGGCCGTCACCAGATTGCGTAGCGACGCCTCGACCTCCACCGGTCCGCGGGTCTTCAGGCCGCAGTCCGGATTCACCCAGAGTCGTTCGGCCGGAACGGCTTTCAGTGCCGCGGACAGGGAGATCGTGATCTCCTCGACCGACGGCACCCGCGGCGAGTGGATGTCGTAGACGCCAGGCCCGACACCGAGCGCGAACCCGGCCGCGTTCAGATCGTCGAGGACCTCCATGTGCGAGCGCGCCGCCTCGATCGAGGTGACATCGGCGTCCAGGCCCGCGATCGCCGAGATGACCTCACCGAACTCCGAGTAGCACAGGTGGGTGTGCACCTGGGTGGTGTCGGCGACGCCCGCGGTGGCGAGGCGGAACGAGTCCACCGACCACCGCAGGTACGCAGGCTGTTCGGCCGCGCGCAGCGGCAGCAGCTCGCGCAGGGCGGGCTCGTCGACCTGGATGATCCGCGCGCCCTGGGCTTCCAGGTCGAGCGTCTCGTCCCGGATGGCGAGCGCGACTTGGCGGGCCGATTCACCCAGCGGCTGATCGTCGCGGACGAACGACCACGCCAGGATGGTCACCGGGCCGGTGAGCATGCCCTTGACCGGCTTGGTGGTCAGCGACTGGGCGTATCCGATCCACGACAGCGTCATCGCCGCGGGCCGGGTGACATCGCCGAACAGGATCGGCGGACGCACGCAGCGGGTGCCGTAGGACTGCACCCAGCCCGCCTCGGTGACGGCGAAACCGTCGAGCAGTTCGGCGAAGTACTGCACCATGTCGTTGCGTTCGGGTTCACCGTGCACCAGCACGTCGAGACCGAGCTTTTCCTGCAGGGTGATCACGTCGGCGATCTCGGCCCGCATCCGCCGCACGTACTCGGCCTGGTCGATCTCGCCCTTGCGCAGCGCGGCACGGGCCAGCCGGATGGTCGAGGTCTGCGGGTAGGAGCCGATGGTGGTGGTCGGCAGCACCGGCAGGTCGAGGTGATCGCGCTGGCGGGCGCGGCGCTCGTCGGCGGGGGAGCGGGTCAGGTCGTTCTCGTCGAGCGCGGCCAACCGGCTGCGGACCTGGTCGTTGTGCAGACGCGGATCGGTCCGGCGTGAGTCGGCGGCGGCGCGGGCCGCGGCCAGCTCGTCGGCGACCGCGTCGACGCCTGCGGTGAGTGCGGTGGCCAGGACGCGCACCTCGCCAACCTTCTCGGTGCCGAAGGCCAGCCACGAGCGCAGCCGCTCGTCCAGCCCGGTCTCGGGAGTCAGCGAATACGGCACGTGCAGCAGCGAGCACGAGCTCGACACGGCCACCGCGTCGGCGCTGCCGAGCAGGGTGCCGAGGGTGCCGAGGGCAGCGTCGAGGTCGGCGCGCCAGATATTGCGGCCGTCGACCACACCCGCCACCACCAGTTTGCGGGACAGGGTGGGCAACGCCGCGACCGCCGAGAGATCGGCGCCCGCGGTGACATCGAGGGCGACACCCTCGATCTCGGTGTCGGCCAGCACCGCCAGGGCGGCATCGGGGTGCCCGAAGTAGGTGGCGACCAGGATCGCGGGCCGGTTCTGCGCGGCCGACAACGCGCTGTAGGTCTGGCCGACCAGGGCGAGCTCCGCCTCGGTCAGGTCGGTGACCAGCACCGGCTCATCGATCTGTACCCACCGCGCGCCCGCGTCCGCCAGCCGGGCCAGCAGGTCGAGATACAGCGGCACCAGCTCGGGTAGCCGCTCCAGTGCGGCGCCGTCGACGGCTTTGGCCAGCTTCAGGAAGGTGATCGGACCGATCACCACCGGCCGTGCGGGGACCCCCAGCTCGATCGCCTCGTCGAGTTCGGTCAGCAGCTTGCCCGGATGCAGGGAAAAGGTGGTGGCCGCGTCGATTTCGGGCACCAGGTAGTGGTAGTTGGTGTCGAACCACTTGGTCATCTCCAGCGGAGCGATCGTGTCGGTGCCGCGCGCGGCCGCGAAATAGCGGTCGAGCGGATCGGCGATTCCGGCGACCCGCGCCGGCAGTGCGCCCAGCAGTTCCGCGGTGTCGAGCATCTGGTCGTAGTAGGAGAAGGTGCCCACCGGCACCGAATCCATTCCGGCCGCGGCGAGTTCGGTGAGCTGGCCGCGACGGAGCTGACGGCCGACCGCGTGCAGGTGCGCGGCATCGGCGCGGCCCGCCCAGTAGGACTCGGTGGCGCGCTTGAGTTCCCGGTTCGGGCCCACTCGCGGTAGGCCGAGAACCGTTGCGGTGAAGGGGGTATGCGAAACAGTCACGGAGATTCTCCAGTGTCGTGCGGGGAGAGCCGCCGCCTTTTCGCGGGCACACGCCACACGGCCGACAGAGTCGCGAAAGCACACGACAGGTCGGTATCGGTGGTCCGCGCGCCCGATCCACGAGGCGGTGGCCGCCGGATACGGCGTATCCGGCACAGTCGGCAGGTCTTCGGACTCGCGGGCACCGGTCGTGTGATCGACCGACCTACTGGCCGTCGCTTCCCAGGCGTGCAGCCCAGTGCTGATGACGGCGGTCGTTCCTGCTCACCGCTGCGGGACAGTCCCGGATTCTCACCGGGTTCCCTCTCACCCGGTGCGGAACATGATCCGCACCCGGGTTTCGACGCCTACGCGGGAGGTCGGGGCTCCGACTCTTCCACCGCGCACGCGAACCAGCTGCCTGCCCAGCATAGGCCCTCAGCGGGGCCATGGGTCACCGCCCCATCCTGAACACGGCCGTGACCTGCGGTTGCGCCCATGTTGTCCGCGCGCACCGCGCACCGCTGCGCACGGTGAGATGTGACGGCCCGATGAACGCAACTTCGCAGGTAGGCAGGTGTGCGGTGTGAAGATTGCTGCGAAGCCACCTTGCGTGTCCGGCCCCGGCTCGTGGCCGGGTACCGTAGGCCAATGTTCTCGAAAGTCTTGGTCGCAAATCGTGGTGAGATCGCTATCCGTGCCTTCCGCGCGGCCTACGAACTCGGCATCGGAACGGTCGCGGTGTTCCCGCACGAGGATCGCAATTCCGTCCATCGCCTGAAGGCTGCCGAGTCCTATCAGATCGGCGAAGAGGGTCATCCCGTTCGCGCGTATCTGTCGATCGAGGCGATCATCGAGGCGGCCAAGAGCGCCGGCGCCGACGCGATCTACCCCGGCTACGGCTTCCTGTCGGAGAACCCCGACC
>NZ_JBHWZY010000616.1:0-4235 GCF_042727815.1 Nocardia sp. NPDC060220 | reverse complement strand
CCTCACCCGCAAGAGCCTCGACACCATCGTCCCCGCCGTCGCGAAATTCACCCCCACCCCCAGCACCGAACTGATGACCCTGCAGCGCGATCGCGACGGCATGCTCGGCCGCACCGCACCCCGCCCCCGCGAGGATTCCTGGATCAACCCACCCGGCGTCTACGCGGGCCGCACCGCCCGCCACTTCCTCTCCGACCTGGTGAGCGCTGCGAAGATGATCGACGACTACGGCATCGACCTCTACGCCAACGACGGCGCCGAGGTCTACCGCGCCCGCGACATCGCCGGCGCCCAGGGTGTCCGCGACGAGCTCGGCGGCGTCACCCGCAAATTCACCGCCTCCGCCGCACCGAAGAACCTGCCGAGCGCCCAGTGCAAGGAATACATCGGCAGGAAACAACGGATCGCGATCCGCTTCTATTGCGCGGTGTCCTACGACCGCTACGCCGCCTACGTCTGGTCGAACCAGCTCCTCGACGCCCAGCAGCGGATCTCGGCCCAGTACGCATTGTTGGTGAACGCGAAATGACAATCCGATACGCCGTGCTGGCCGCCGCGCTGGCCACCGTCCTGACCGCGTGCGGCTCCACCCTGTCCGGGCAGGCGCTGCCGGCCGAGATGGATGTTCGCACCCTCGACGTCGGCTCGTACCCGACCGAGCCGGTCAACGCCCACGACGACGACCCGGTCCCACCGTTCTACGAGATGTACGAGGTAGCGGCGATGCGGATCGCCGACTATGTGATCAACTCCCGCGACGTCGACGCCCAGATGACCTACGGCAAACGCGCGACCACCGTCTCCGCCGGCGTGATGCCCTCCGCGCTCGGCGACGAGCCGGCGATGTCGGCGATCGCCAAGAAGTACAAGATGCTCTACGGCTTCGAATCCAATGGCGCCGCCAAGGATTCGCGGGTCGAAACCTACGGTGACTGGCCGACGAAGAAGGCCGACAACAGGCTCACCGCCACCACCATGGTCCTGCAGTTCCCCGACGCGGACCGCGCGACCGCCGCCGCGAAAGAGTTCTACGACACCGACTTCGCCATGAAGGAAGGCCGCAACCAACCCGTTGCCATCCCCGGACACCCTGCGGCCCTGTCGCATTGGCGTCCCGACTCACCCTTCCTGCGCACCGTGCTCCCCCACGGCCCGTACGTGATCGCCTTCCTGCTCTCGGTGCCGACCCCCGACCAGCAAGCGCTCACCACCCTCGCCGCGAACGCCCTCACCGAGCAGATCGAGGCACTCGCCGAAACCACGCCGCTCACCGACGAAGAGGTCATGGCGCTGCCGTGGGACCCCGACCACCTGCTGATGCGCACCCTCAACCCTGACCAGCTGGCCAACCCCGAGGGCTCCGGCTACTACGTGGTCACCGGCAAACACGGCATCCTGCATTACGCGGGCGACCAGCTCCCCACCGATCGCCACTTCATCGACGAGCAGCTCACCAAGATGAGCGCCCAGCAGGTGGCCCTGTCCTGGGGCTCGATCGCCGTGCGCACTCCCGACGAGCAGACCGCCCGCCGCGCGGTCACCGAGAAGATGTTCCTCTGGCAGGTAGAAACCGAAGCCGCCAACCCACCCAACCTCCCCGACACCGCCTGCGTGGAGAACAAACGCACCGGCGCGGCGAAACGCTTCAGCTGCATCCTCGCCTACAACGAATACGTCGGAATAGTCAGCGGCAACCAGCTTTTGGATGCCCATCAACGTGCGGCCGCGCAATATGCACTATTCGCCAACAGCCGATAATCCCACACCGGCCGACCCCTACGGAGTCCTATATGCTCCAGCCGGGAAAGCGGCAGTGTGCGGCATTGAGTCAGGAGATCGTAAAAGATGGTGATGAGCCACGGCACCATCGTCGGCGGGTACCGCGTGCAGCGGGTACTCGGTGCCGGCGGCATGGGCACGGTTTACCTGGCCAAACATCCCAGCCTGCCGCGGATGGACGCCCTGAAGGTGCTCAGCGCCGAACTCAGCCGCGACCCCGAGTTCCGTGCCCGCTTCGAGCGCGAGGCCAATCTCGCCGCCGGCCTCGACCACAACAACATCGTCTCGGTCTACAACCGCGGTGAAGAGCACGGCCAGCTGTGGATCGCCATGCAGTACGTGGACGGCACCGACGCCGCTGCCGAACTGGCCCGCGACCCGCACTCAATGACGCCGCTGCGCGCCCTTCGCATCACCAGCGAGGTGGGCAAGGGCCTGGACTACGCCCACCGCCGCGGCCTGCTGCACCGCGACGTCAAGCCCGCCAACTTCCTGCTGTCGAGCAGCGACGGCGAAGAGGAACGCGTCCTGCTCACCGACTTCGGTGTCGCGAAGTCCACCGACGACGCCACCGAACTCACTCAGACCGGCAGCTTCCTCGCCACCATCGCCTACGCCCCGCCGGAACAACTCAGCGGCGCCGTCCTCGACCACCGCGCCGACATCTACAGCCTCGCCTGCGCCTTCTACAAACTCCTGACCGGCCAAAACCCTTATCCCGCAGCCCAACCCGCCATGGTCATGATGGGCCACCTCCACGAGCCCCCACCCCAGGCAACCCGAGTCCGCCCCGGCCTCCCCCACGCCATCGACCACGTCTTCGCCCGCGCGATGGCCAAAAACCCCGCCGAACGTTTCGCCACCTGCCGCGAATTCACCGATGCCGCATCGAACGCGCTGACCCCGGGCTTCAACCCCACCGGCCACAACACTTCACCGACTTACCCGATCCAGGTGATGCCGCCCCGCGAGCACACCGATCCGCGGGCCGCGGTATCGCTGCACGGACTCACAGCATCCACACCGACCGCTCCCAGCAAGACCAAGCGCGCGGTAGTGATCGGCGCAGCAATCGCGCTCGTCGTCGGAATCGGCACCGGAGTCGGCATTTGGGCCGCGGGCGGATCCGACCCAACGCCCGGCACCACCACCAGCACATCGGCCTCTGCCCTGCCGCCGATCGAGCAGGAGCGCAAGGACAATCCGCAGTTCGCAGGTAAGACTGTCACGCTCCTCAATGTCACGCAGCAACCGAACAAATTCGGAATCTATTTTACCGGCAGCCCGCAGACACAGTTTTTGGAAAAACTCGGTTTCGTCTACAACTTCAAGTACACAAATACCGAAGGGATTCCGTCACCCAAAGAGGTCTCGGACAGCTCGAGTGCGCTCGAAGCACCTGACGACAGCTACGTCATCGTGCTCCGTAGCGACGAGAAGGCCGGTGGCGGTGGGCTTCTCGGTCTCCCGTACGGAATAACCAGCTCACGCGCAATTGTCGTCCCTATCGATGATCCCAGCACGGTATCCGCCATGCGGAATTGGTCATCCGAATCCGAGGCACTGATGATCAGCAAGCTGGTTCCTGTCCTCAAATCAAAGATTAGATAGAGAAATTCGAAAAACTACCAACGGGGGGACGCTTTGCGTTCTGAATTGACATCACCAAATGCATCAAGAAAACGAGCGTACAGAGCGGCATTAAGCGCGACAGTTTCTATCGCATGCCTGTTGGCGACAGGCTGCGGGGGCGAAGCAAGCCCGGCCGGCCCGGTGGCCGCTCCAGAGGTACAGGTCGACCTGAGTAAGCTCGAAATGGGAAACTACCCGAGCAAACCGACCCCCTTGGGAATGGCTGAAACCGACGACGAGGCAGCACTGGTCGAAGCGCGACGCATTGCCGAGGCCATGCCCCTGCCTACAGAGATCGACCCAGCGCTGAATTTCACAAACCGATTCAACCAGAGTCGTACGTTCACAGATGTATCGCACTACCCATTGTCACGGGATCTGCTCATGAGCCGCGAAGATTTCAATACCTTCGCACCTGGGTTCATATCCGGCTATTACAGCGAGGGGCGATCTGACTTCAATGGAAATCTCTCCTGGACATTGAACAACTATGCCCTTCTGTTTACTGACGCCGAGACGGCCAAAAATGCCGTACCATCCTTGGGCGCCAAGCACCAGGAAATTCTCGGGGCAAACTACCAAGGCACCCGGCTATCGCGATTTCCTGAAGCTCATGCCGTGTGGACCTCACGATACGATGCAATCTACGTGTGGCATTCAGTAGGTCAATTCTTGGTACTGACCGTTGTCAGAGACAATCTCAGTGATCAGATCGGAACCGACGACCTACCCGGGATGCAGTCCAAGGCAGAGAAGGTCATCGCGGCTATCCAGCCCAGTTTGTCGAAATTCACACCGACTCCGCGCGATAAATGGAGCACGCT
>NZ_JBHWZY010000615.1:0-4247 GCF_042727815.1 Nocardia sp. NPDC060220 | reverse complement strand
GATTGGAGGTGCCCCTGGATCACCTGCACCGGGTTCGGCGCCTCGAACGGGGCGACGCCGGTCAGCAGCGAGTACAGGGTGCAGGCCAGGGCGTACTGGTCGGCGCGTGCTCCAATTGCGCGGCGAGGTCGGCCTCGCGCTCGAACCTGGCACGAATCTCGTTGTCGGCGAACAGCTCCGGATTCAGCAGCTTCAACGCGGTCTGCCGAGGCAGGCGCGGATGCCGGGCAAGATACACCGAACCCATCCCGCCGCGCCCCAGCTGCCGTTCGATCGCGTACCCGGCGAAGACGTCCCCCGTCGCAAGCATGGTCCCCCGTTGTCCACCGAAGCAGTGCCCGGCCTTCAGCGAATATCCCCGCCGCCGACCAGCACCAACCCTAATCGTCGCGAGGACAGGGCACTACACCCCGGCTCAGTCCTCCACCCGCACACCCATCGACCGCGCTGTGCCCGCGACGATGCGCATCGCCGCTGCGACATCGTCGGTGTTCAGGTCGGGGAGTTTGCGGATCGCGATGCGGCGCAATTGATCCCGGCTGATCGCCCCCACCGGTTTGTGTCCGGGCTGCGGGGAGCCGGGGTGGCCGAGAGCCTTGCGGATCAACGATGCGGTCGGTGGGGTCTTGAGCCGCATCGTCCAGCGTTTGCGGGCGTCGATCGTGATGACGGCCGGAATGATCTCGCCACGCCGATCCGCGGTGGCGGCGTCGTAGCGCCGTTTGACCTCGAAGGGCGCGACGCCGGTCGGACCGAGCATCTTGCCGAGGATCATCAGCGAGGCATTGCCCGCTTCGAGCTCGAGAGTGACTGTGACAGAGGCTGTTTCGCGCGCCATAGTCAACGATCTCGGATGCACGCGTCGATCCGGTCCCACGACGGTAACGCCTGGGCCGCAACCCGCTCCAGCGGTTCGGTTCGCCTGATCCCGATTCGCCTGTCAGTCTGTGGGCGTGAAACGGGACGTTTCCGCTCGCCTGGAGGTCGCGGTCCATGCCGATTCGGTGCTGCAGTGTCAGATCGCTGTCGCCCGCCAGCCAGGACTCGATCTCATCGAGTCCATGACATGCTCGCTCGACGGCGAGTTCCTCACGCCGCGCGAAGTGGTCGGTCCGCACGGTTCCCGGATCCACGTGCTCGACGTGCGCGCGGGGACCCTCCGGATCGACTATCAGGCGACCGTCCTGGGCACCGCCGTCCTCGCGCCGCCGTCCGACTACGACCTCGCGCTGTACCGGCGGCCGAGCCGCTACGCGGAGTCGGACAAGCTGCTCGGCTTCGCGGCAGCCGAATTCGGTTACGGCATCGCCGATCCCGAGGTGGCCAACCGCGTCTCGTCGTGGATCGGCAGACGGATCACCTATGTCTCGGGCAGTAGCACGCCCATCGACGGCGCGGTCGAGACACTGCTCTCCGGCACCGGCGTCTGCCGCGACTTCTCGCATCTGATGGTCGCGCTGTTGCGCGCCGTCGGCGTCCCCGCCCGGGTCGCCGCGGTCTACGCGCCGGGCTGTGTGCCGATGGACTTCCACGCCGTCTGTGAGGCCTACATCGCCGGCGAGTGGCGCACCTACGACCCGACCGGCCTCGCGCCGCGCTCGAGCCTGGTACGCATCGCCACCGGCCGCGACGCCTCCGATATCGCCTTCCTGGACAACCACGGCGGCGACATCACTTTGAACTTCATGTCGGTCAACGCCTTCGTCGCGGGCCCACTCCCCTACGACGACTTCATCGCACCGAGCAGCATCGTCTGAGCTCGGACACGTCTCCCCGAGCTCATCACGGCGGCGAGGGCCCTAGCCCTCGGCGGCGAGCTGACCGCAGGCGGCGGCGATCTCCTGGCCGCGGGTGTCGCGCATGGTGCACGACACGCCCTGGGCGATCACGCGACGCACGAACTCCTTCTCGACCGGCTTGGGGCTGGCATCCCACTCGCTGCCCGGTGTCGGGTTGAGCGGGATCAGGTTCACGTGCACGAGCGGACCGAGCGCCTTGTGCAGCTTCTTGCCCAGCAGATCCGCCCGCCACGGCTGGTCGTTGATATCGCGGATCAACGCGTATGCTGTTGCTACGAAACACGATATGGGAAGCATTTCTAGCCCCACTCGCCGAGAAGCTTGTCCGCGCGGCGCAAACCGATGCGACGCTACGTGACACCGCCATAGTCAGTGCAGCATCGGTTCCCGCCGACAGGATCGCGGCGAACTTGGTTCCGTGGGGCCGCGACAACGGAACTGGCGTGGCTCGTCACCGGGGTTGATATCGTCGGGCACCGTTTTGGATCTGCTTCGTAAAAGCTCTCAACGTTGACCGACACCTCCGGGGCGATTTCGCTCCGCTATGGATTTTCCTCGTCGAGTGCCTGCCCCGCGTCGCAAATCAGGTGATACATCTCGCGAGCCGCCCGCTCGGCCATATCGATCCCGAAATCATACGGCCCGAGGCTCACACTGCCGGCCTCACAGTCGAATCCGAAGTACCAGAAGTCTCTTGCAATATCTGCGGTGGCCTCACCGTTGTTCCGACGGACCTGCTGCGGTCCGCGGCCCTTCCCAAGCGCCCAATTATCGAAGTGCGTCAACCCGTTTCGCATGTGCTCGATTCCCGGCAGCGCATCACGGAACTGTTGCTGGGCCGCGCCCATCCTCTCCTCCACCTGCCCACCCCCGACTGCCTTGGCCGCCTCCTGCATCAGTTTGGCCGCGATAGTGAGCTGAATCAGCGCAATGACCAGCACCCGGGCATCTAGTTGGCGGGAATCGCCCGCCAACCCCGGCACAGAGTCGCTCCGCAGACGGTGGAGTTGCAGCAAGATAGTAGAGAACCACTGGTGCGCCTCGGACACCGCGATGGCATCTGGATGGTCGGCCGGTGACCAGCTGGAGCCCGCAGCGGTGATAGTCATAGCGGCATCCTCACCTACAAGGTCACGATGCGTCAAAATGTTTCACCCACCGATCCCAACGTACAACAGACCTCTTGTGCGGCAACAACGCTCGAACCAAGCATCCCAGATCCCGCTGGCTACAACAGAACCCACATCACCGTTCGACGGACTCAGCCTTCTGCTGCCAACTGACCACACGCCGCAGCAATCTCCTGACCACGGGTATCACGCACCGTGCACGTCACACCCTGCGCCTGAACCCGACGCACAAACTCATCCTGCACCGGCCTCGGACTCGCATCCCACTCACTACCCGGCGTCGGATTCAACGGAATCAGATTCACATGCACCAACGGCCCCAACGCCTTACGCAGCTCCTTGCCCAACATGTCCGCGCGCCACCCCTGGTCGTTGACATCACGGATCAACGCGTACTCGACCGACACCCGACGACCCGACCTATCCGCGTAATACCGTGCCGCGTCCAGGACTTCGGCCACAGACCAACGGTTGTTCACCGGAACCAAGGTATCCCGCAGCTCATCGTCGGGAGTATGCAGTGACCCCTCAACGGCCGAAAATTACTGTGTGTATGTGCGGTTTGACCAATCAACAGTTCCAACGCACAATCTGGCATCATAGCAACCCGCCAATGTTGAACCCGGTCGTGAGCACCCTGTCGAGAGCGGCTCGAATGCGAGGTATCTCGGCGCTTCCGGTGGTGGGTAGGCGCAGCAGTGGGATGCGGTACTTGACGCAGACCTTGTTCTTCAGCGCGTCACGGGCCAGCTGGTCCGGGTTGTTCTCGTGGTATTCGTATCCGTCGACCTCAACCGCGCAGACCCATCGACGCGTGACACGGTTGAATACGACGAAGTCGAAGCTCGCGCGATTGTTCACGAATCGTGCCTCAGCCACGGTCAGCTCGGTTGTGTCGGGCAGTAGGTTTCGAACCAGTACCTCGGCCCGGATGCCGAGGCCAAGGTACTTCTGCTCCTGCACAACCTCTTCCAGCACGGTGGCGACGATGTCCTGCGACAGGAATCGGGAACGTCGCCGGATTCGGGACATAAGCGGTCGCAGTCGCGCGGAGTAGTCGCGGTAGAGCAGGTCGAATACCGACACGATCGAGCTGTCGAAAACGGTGCTGCCCGGATTCCGGTAGCCGATGTAGCCGATGAGGTCGCGAAGATTGCTGCTGCGCGGCAGCATGTCGTGGTTGGTGACGAGCACGAACCGCTTCTTCGCCCGCGAGACGGCGACATTGATCATCAGTGGGTCGTCGAGGAACCCGAGCCCGCCCTTCTCCTCGGGGTCCGATGTCTCGTCGAGGACCGTGGTCATCACGATCACGTCC
>NZ_JBHWZY010000614.1:0-4255 GCF_042727815.1 Nocardia sp. NPDC060220 | reverse complement strand
GCCTCATTCTGCCCGGAACGCCTCGGCAGGCGTGTCACGGCCCGGCCTCCGCGCGTCGGCGCCGGGTCCTGCCCGTCGAGCCGACAACCCGCTGAACCGTCCACATCATGCATCAATAGTGCATCAATTACTGTTAGCATGGAAGAACACCGACTACGCGAGGAGTTTCCTGTGCGCACCCGATTCGGCCCGTGGACCACCGCCTTGCTGATCGCCGCCGGCCTCACCGTGGCAGGCTCCGGCTCCGCGGCCGCCGAGCCACCCGCACCGGTGCCGAGCCTGGACCTCGACCGCTATCTCGGCGATTGGCATCAGCTCGCGGCAGTACCGCAGGTGTTCAACCTCAATTGCGCACGCGACACCTCCGCGAACTACAGCCTCGACGCGCGCGGCGACATCGCCGTCCACAATCGCTGCCACACCTGGAGTGGCGGCGTCGACGAGATCCGCGGTACCGCGACCGTGAACGACCCGGTCACGAACGCGCAACTGCACGTGAGATTTCCGGGCGTCATCGGCCAGGACGGGCGTGAGGGACCGACCAACTACCTGGTGACCGCACTCGGCCCGGACTACTCGTGGGCCCTGGTCACCTCGCCGAGCAGACTGTCGGGTTTCGTCCTCTCCCGCACCCCGGCCCTGGACGAGAGCACCTGGCAGCGGATCGACGAGGCGATCAGAATCGCGGGTCAGGACCCGTGCGTCTACCTCACCTCACCCACGACCGGCGGCCGCGAGGGTGTGCTGCCCCTCTGCGCACGATGAGCGTCGCGATCGCTCTGTTCACCCGCGACCTGCGCGTTCACGACAATCCGGTACTCACCGCGGCCGTTCGCGAAGCCGACCGGGTGGTACCGCTGTTCGTCGTCGACGAGGTACTGGTGCCCGATCGCTGCCCGCCCAACCGCGCGCACTTCCTCGCCGCCGCACTCGCCGAACTCGACAAGGAGCTGCGCTCGCTCGGCGGACCGCTCGTCGTGCGCCGCGGCATGGTGGCCGATGTCCTCGACCACGTGATCGAGGAGACCGGCGCCACGAGCGTGCACCTGGCCGAGGATGTCAGCCGCTACAGCAGGCAGCGCGAGCAGGCACTGCGCCGCAACCCCGACATCGTCGTGCACTGCCATTCCGGTTCCGTCACAGCCACCTCCGCCGAACTCGTCCCGTCGACCGGACGCGATCACTTCGCCGTCTTCACCCCCTATTTCCGGCGCTGGAGCGCGGCCCACCGCCGCACCCCGCTGCCCGCGCCCCGCTCGCTGTCGGTGCCGCCGATCCACAGCGAGCCGCTGCCGGAGCCGACGGATCTCGGTTCCGGGCAACCGTCGCCGCAATTGCGGGTCGGCGGGGAATCCACCGGACGTGCGCTGCTGCACGACTGGCTCGACGGCCCGATCACCGGCTATGCCCGTGACAACGACGATCTCGCCGCCGACGCCACCTCCCGGCTCTCGCCGTACCTCCACTTCGGGTGCGTGTCCCCCACCGAGGTGGTGCGCCGGGTCGATACGGCGACCGACGGCGGACTCGCCTTCGTCCGGCAACTGGCCTGGCGCGATTTCCACCATCAGGTGCTCGCCGCCCGTCCCGATGCCGCCTGGTCGGACTACCGCACGCGGGTGGCCGCGGGCCCCGACGACGAACAGGCCGTCGCGGCCTGGCGAGACGGGCGCACCGGCTACCCGATCGTCGACGCGGGTATGCGGCAGCTCCGTGCCGAAGGCTGGATGCCGGGGCGAGAACGGCTGATCGCGGCGAGCTTTCTCGCCAAATCACTGCGCCAGGACTGGCGGGTCGGCGCGGCCCACTTCCTGCGCTGGCTCGTCGACGCCGACCTCGCCAACAATCAGCTCAACTGGCAGTGGGTCGCGGGCACGGGCACCGACACCCGGCCCAACCGGGTCCTCAATCCGCTGCGCCAGGCCGAGCGCTACGACCCCGACGGCGTCTATGTGCGGCGGTGGCTGCCCGAGTTGGCGCACCTGCCCGGTGCGAGCATTCACCGACCGTGGCGCGCGGCCATCGACCCGGCGGACTATCCCGCGCCGATCATCGACTGCGTGGGCAGCTAGACCGATGAATTCCGGCTGCGGAGATCGTCTTTTCCACAGACGCAACCGCAGAGGAGTCGCCATGCCGCTTCATGGTCAGGGATCGCCCGAGCACACGGTCGCCGTCGGTGACGTCGACCTGTGTGTGAGCACCTTCGGGGACCGGCGCCATCCACCGGTGCTGCTGCCGAACACGTCGAGACTGTTCTGGGAGGACCGGTTCTGCGACCGGCTCGCCGACGCGGGCCGGTTCGTGCTGCGCTACGACATTCGCGATACCGGCCGGTCGACCGCCTCCGCGCCGGGCGCTCCCGACTACAGCCTCCGGGATCTGGTGACGGATCTCGTCGGGCTGATGGATGTCTTCGAACTTCCGCGAGCCCACCTGGTGGGTTTCTCGGTGGCCGGATGGATCTGTCAGCTCGCTGCCCTCGACCACCCCGATCGGGTATCCGCCCTGACGCTGATCAACACCCGTCCGACCGCCCCCGGCCCGGCGGACCCGGATCTGCCCGAGCACTCGGACCGGATCATGGCGTTCTTCACCGAGAGACCCCACCCGGACTGGTCCGACCGGGCGGCGGTGATCGACTACGGCGTGGAACAGGCCCGGGTACGCGCGGGCACACACGGATTCGACGAACTGCAGGCCCGCCGGCACGCGACCCACATGGTCGACCGCACCACCGACATGGCCTCCAGTGTGCTCAACCTGGCATATGTCGAGGCCGGCGACCGGTGGCGGGAACGTCTGGGCGAGATCGCCGTGCCGACCCTGGTCGCGCACGGCACCGATGACCCGTTCTTTCCGTACGGCAACGGAGAGGCCATGGCTCGCGAGATCCCCGGCGCCGATCTCCTCCCGCTGACCGGCATCGGCCACGAACTTCCCGACGTCACGTGGGATCGACTGCTCGCCGCCGTGCTGGTGCTCCACCCGGAATCGGTGGCCGAGGACGCCGTCGGACGAGGGTCGTCCGGTTCGACGCCCGGGCGCTAACACCGTGTCGGGAATATCGACGGCCACGGTCGGCAATCCGAACCGCCGAGCCAGCCGAACTCCGTTGCATCCAACATCTGCGCGGCACCTCGCCGCCTCGACGGAAGTGACGGAACCACCATGCGATCCTTGCCAAAAGCCCTCGTTGCGGCGATGCTCCTCGGCTCGGCACTCGGCCTCTCTGCCTGTTCCGACGACGATTCGAGCACCACGTCCGCGAGCTCCTCCGCGCCGATGACGTCGGCACCGATGACCACCGGCGCGTCCGCGGCCGCCGACCTCGTCGGGCCCGGTTGCGCGGCATATGCCGCCCAGGTTCCCAGTGGTCCCGGCTCGGTCAGCGGGATGGCCCAAGAGCCGGTCGCCGTCGCCGCGTCCAACAACCCGATGCTCACCACGTTGACCTCGGCGGTCTCGGGCAAACTCAATCCCGACGTCAATCTCGTCGACACCCTCAACGGTGGCCAGTTCACCGTCTTCGCGCCCGTCGACTCGGCGTTCGCGAAGATCGATCCGGCTACGATCGACTCGTTGAAGACCGACTCGGCTACGCTCACCTCGATCCTCACCTATCACGTGGTGCCGGGCCAGATCGCGCCGCAGAGCATCGCGGGCACGCACAAAACTGTCCAGGGCGCCGACGTGACGGTCAGCGGCTCGGGTGACACGTTGAAGGTCGGCGACGCGAACGTGATCTGCGGTGGCGTGCGCACCGCGAACGCCACCGTGTACATGATCGACAGCGTGCTCATGCCGCCCGCGGCGTGATGACGGCGACGGCGCTTTTCCCGGCGTCGCCGCGGAAATTTCCCGGCGGCGCCCATCCGAACCCGAAGGCAGGCCGAAATCCCTCTCATGCTGATGCAAGCAGGGACCCTCCGATGACGGCCCGGCGCGGCTCCGCACCGATCAACCTGCGATCGGTCACCGAGCCCGCTCCGGCCTGCCCGACGGGCGACCGCCGCGACCATGCCGTCCAACAGCAGCTGGTCGACCTGCTCGACGACGTCGCGGCAGGCGATCGGGCGGCGTTCGCCGAGTTCTACCGCGCCACGAGCCCGCGGGTGTTCGGGCTCGCGCTCCGCGTGGTGCGCAACCACGGCGCCGCCGAGGACATCGCTCAGGAGGTGGAAGGGTCCTGGGCCATGCAGCCCCTCGGTGATCTTTCGGTCACGCTCGTGGAGCGCCGCCTCGTCGATCTGGG
>NZ_JBHWZY010000613.1:0-4261 GCF_042727815.1 Nocardia sp. NPDC060220 | reverse complement strand
CGAGCGGGGCCCCTGAGGCCCCGATCTTCCCTCCCTACGGGTACTCCTTCGTCGCACCCTTCGGTCAGTCCAGATCGGGGCGGGCCCCTTGGGGTACAGACATACCGGGACTACCGGGCCCAGGCGGTGTGCGCCGTGCGTCGACGTACCTCTGGCTACTCGGGGACTGGGTGATCAGCTCAGTACGCAGGCGCCCGTGTTGACGGGGGTGCTGCTCGGGGCGGCTGCGGCCAGTTCGGACGCGACCTCGTGCAAGGTGAGGACGTAGCCGGTGTCGTCGTCGGTGACCGCCGCGCCGAAGACCACGCCGAGGAGCTGGCCCTCGGCGTCGACCAGCGGGCCGCCGGAGTTGCCCGCGCGGACCTGACCGCGCACCGTGTAGACCTCACGTTCGACGGTGCCGTCGCGGTGGATGGTCGGGCCGGTGAGGTCGAGGGTCTCGCGGACACGGGCCGCGCTGGCGGTGTACGGGCCGCCACCGGGGTAACCGAGCACGATCGCGCTCTCGCCCGAACTCGCGGGCTCAGGGGCCTGGGGCAGCACGGGGGCGGTCAGACCGGGGACGGCGAGGACCGCGATGTCCTTGGACGGGTCGAACAGGACCACGGTGGCGTCGAGCGCACCGCGCGCGGTGTCGACCGACACGGTGTTGGTGCCCGCCACGACGTGCGCGTTGGTCATCACGCGTTCCGGCGCGACGATGAAGCCGGAGCCTTCGAGCGCCCGCTGGCAACTGGGTGCGGTGCCGCGGATGCGCAGCACGCTCTGCTGCAGCGACGCCGCAACCGGGCTGGCCAGCACCGAGGGATCCGGCGGTTCGACGGCGGCGATCGGCGCTCGGCCGAACGGGCCGATCACATCGGGCAAGCCCGACGTGTCGAGCAGCTTGGAGAATTCGTTGGGAACCTTGCGCAACCAGTCCGGCGCGACCGAGTTGACGTCGGCGAGCACCTTCGACCCGTTGATCGCGGCGGCGACAGCGGGCTGGGACGCGGTGGCCAGCGGCAACGCGAGCAACCAGGCCGCGACCAGCACGGTCACCGCCTGCAACACGGCACCGACAACACTGTCCACGCTGCGGGCGACCGGTTGGCGGATGCTGGTGCGCGCGGCCCGGCCGAGCACCATGCCCGCCACCTCACCGACGATCACCAGCAGCACGATCAGCAGGATGCCGCCGAGTACCCGGCTGCGACCCTCACTGAGGTGCTTGAGGATGTGCGGTGCGATCAGAATGCCCGCGACGGCGCCCAGCGCGACGCCGAAGAACGCCAGCGCCGACGCCACCGCGCCCTGCCGCCAGCCGGTGGACGCCGCGACCAGCGCGATCAGTACCACCGCGATGTCGAGCCATACCGAGGCGGTCACAGGGTCATTCCGACCGCAGCCAGCGAGCTCTCCAGGTCACGCACGTCGCCCCGATCCCAGTTTCGTTCCCAGCCAGCGGATTTGATGATGCCGGCGAGAATACCGCCGGTGAGTCCCCACACCAGCATGCCGTCGACCTGGAACGCGGGGCTCTGGTAGCCGAGACTGCCACGCACCATGAATCTGTGTGCCGGATCGAGCAATTCGGTGAGCGGCACACGCACGACACGCTCGGTTTCGCCCTGATCGACGACGCGAACCGCGCTGGGTGCTCGCCAGTAGCCGAGCACCGGGGTCACGTCGAATTTCGACGGCGGAACGAACAGTTTCGGCAGCAGCGCGAACGGCTGCACACCGGCCGGGTCGAGTCCGGTCTCCTCCGCGGCTTCGCGCAGGGCAGTGCCGACCGGGCCGTCGTCGCCGGGATCCTCGGCGCCGCCGGGGAACGCGATCTGGCCGCGGTGCTGGCGCATGGTCGAGGCACGCTGAGTGAGCAGGACGTCGGCGTCGGCGGGCAGGCCCCCTGGCACCGACTCATCGGCGTCGGGCGAGCCGCCGAACAGCACGAGGACAGCGGCCTGGCGTGGCCTGCCGGTGATCGACATGGCCCGGCGCAGGGCGCGGGAAGTAGCGAGCGTGTCGTCGGCGTCGGGGCCGCCGGATCTGATCGCGGTGCGCAACCACGAGGGAACGCCGGAATCGTCGAGCCTCGCTACATCGTTCACGCCATCGCCTTCGATCCACACGCCACTGTTACGTCCTCTGTCATACCGTGACCCCGAGCTTCGCGGATACCGTATCCGCGATGTCGGCCACGTCGGCAAACGTACGCACCTCCACGCTCGCGATGGTGCCGTCGGCCCGCACGAGCACCGAGACGGGCAGCACCGCGGGCGCACCGACCGCACTGCGCACGGCGGCCTGCGGATCCTCGACGCCGGGCAGGGTGATGCCGAGTCCGGTCAGCCGAGACAGCGCCTTCGCCTCGTCGGGATCGCTGTGCACGGTCATGACCGTGAGTGCCGAGCCCGCCCGCTGCGCGAACTCCTGGAGATGCGGCAACTCGGTGGCGCAGGGTCCACACCAGTAGGCCCACAGGTTGAGCAGCGCGGGCTTTCCGGCGAGCGCCGCGGCGAGATCGACGGGCGCGCCGTCCGCCAGACAGCTCACCTGGAGACCGGCCAGCGGCCCCGATGCGGACGCGGACGCGGACGACGGGCAGGGTTGGGACCCCGCCGCCGCTCGTTCCTCGGCCGACACGCCCGATGTCTGTTGCGATGTCTGCGCAACGACGCCGGTGGTCTGCGAACCCTCGCGCGGCCACAGCGCCACCGTGGCGGCGACCACCAGGATCACCGCGGCGAGCACCCAGCGCACAGCGGGCCGCCGTAGCAGCGAGGCTTCGCTCACAGGCCGACCATGTTCAGCAGGTGATCGCGCTCCGGGCCCTTCACCAACTCCGCGGCCACCGCCGGGTCGGTGGGGCCGAGCCCGAACGACGGGCAGTCGCCGGCGAGCATGCACGCGCCGCAGGCCGGCTTGCGCGCATGGCACACCCGACGCCCCTCGAAGATCACCCGGTGCGAGAGCATGGTCCAGTCCTTGCGCTCGAACAGCGCGCCGACCGCGTGCTCGACCTTGACCGGATCCTCCTCGTCGGTCCACTTCCAGCGACGCACCAACCGGCCGAAATGGGTGTCGACGGTGATACCGGGCACATCGAACGCGTTGCCGAGGATGACGTTGGCCGTCTTGCGCCCGATCCCGGGCAATTTCACCAATTCGTCCAGAGTGTGAGGCAATTCACCGTCGTATTTTTCGACCAGCGCCTGGCCGAGGCCGATCAGCGAACTGGTCTTGTTCCGGTAGAAGCCGGTGGGCCTGATGTATTCCTCCAGCTCCACCCGGTTGGCCTGCGCGTAGTCGTAGGCACTGCGGTACTTCGCGAACAGGGCGGGAGTGGTGAGGTTCACCCGGACGTCGGTGCACTGGGCGGACAGGATCGTCGCGACGGCCAGTTCCAGCGGCGTGGTGAAGTCGAGCTCGCAGTGCGCGTCGGGGAACGCCGCGGCGAGCGTGCGGTTCATCCGGCGGGCGCGCCGGACCAGTCCGATCCGCGTTTCCGCAGCTATCGCACGGTTCTTGCGTTTGCGAGCGGCCGAGATGCCGGTGGGTACGGCGGCCGAATCCGCTGCCGGATCGGCATCGCCGGCGGCGGCGGGGGCAGGGGAAACGGGCACCGCTTCACCATACGGAACCACTACGACAACATTGCCCGGCCAGTTTGCCCGCTGTGTTCCATCTGAGACCTGGACCGTGTTTACTGCCAGTCATGCAAGGACTCGCTGTGGTGCTCTTCCCAGTGCTGTTGATGCTGTTCGCGCTGGGGATGGAGCGGGTCGAGAATCGGCTCCGAAAGCTTCTCGAACCCGACGAAGAGGTTCAGCAGTACCTGGACAACGCCAGCAACGCCGAAGTGAAAGAGCTGACGAAGCTCGGCCTGCCCGCCGCCGTGGCGCGCGTGCGCAAGCGCCGTTCCCGTACCTCCGAATTGGATGTCGCACGGGCGAGCTAAACGATCGATTCTCAACGCGCAATCCACTCTTTACGTGGTGTCTGTCACTGCGGTGCCGGAATGCCGCGTAGACTGCGCGGTTGGTCGATTCGCTCGACCAGGTTCGCAAGCCATATCCCATAAGGAGCACATTCGTGGACGAGGCCCTCGCCAGAGCAGGCATCTTCCAAGGCGTCGAGCCCACCGCGGTGGCCGCGCTCGCCAAGCAGCTGCAGCCCGTAGATTTTCCGCGCGGCCACGTCATCTTCAACGAGGGCGAACCCGGCGATCGGCTGTACATCATCACGACGGGCAAGGTGAAGATCGGCCGGCGGTCCC
>NZ_JBHWZY010000612.1:0-4263 GCF_042727815.1 Nocardia sp. NPDC060220 | reverse complement strand
GCCGGCTCGGAAACGTCGTCCTGACATGCGCCCCTCCTGTGCTCGGTGCCGCTCAGCTCTGCAGGCCGACCTCGACGTCGAGCGAGAGGTTGATCTTGTCGCCGATCACGGCGCCGCCGTCGGCCATCGGGATGTCGGTGGTGAGGCCGAAATCGCGGCGGTTGATGGTGGCGGTCGCGGAGAAACCGGCGACCGGGGCGTCGGCCATCCCGGGGCCGGTGCCGAGGAATTCGACCTCGAGGGTCACCGGGTGGGTGTTGCCGCGGATGGTGAAGTCGCCGGTGACGGAGAACTCGGTGCTGCGCGCCGTGAAACCGGTGGCCTTGAAGGTGGCGATCGGGTGGTTGGCGACGTCGAAGAAGTCGGCGCTGGCCAAGTGCCCGTCTCGTTGCGCGTTGTCGGTGGTGACCGAAGCCACCTTCATCTCGACATCGGCGTCGGCGGAGCCGTCGGGATGAACCACGAGCGTGCCCGCGAAATCGGTGAATCGGCCGCGCACTTTGCTCACCATCAGATGGCGCACGGAGAACTGGAGCGTGGAATGCGCGGGGTCGATGACCCAGGTTCCAGCGGGTAGTCCGGTAGGGGCCGACATGGTCTCTCCTCACTTGGCGATCCGGCCGTGTGGGCCGACGGGCGTGAAGCGATAGCGCCAACCAGCGTAACCCCGTTCACCGCGGGCGGGTCAGTCCTCGCTGGTGGCGCGTTCGCCGAGAAACCGCAGGAGCGCGGGATCGGTGGAGGTGAAGCGGTCTGCTTCCTGTCCGCCGGTGCACTCGTAGAGGGCGATGGTCACGGAGTCGGGTCGGCGGCTGACGACCCGCCAGACCGCGCCGGAATCCTGCCAGCGGAGAAGGGTTTCGACGGGGTCGGTGCTCACTCGATCCACCGTAACGCGCGGTCGCGGATCGTCGGGGTCGGCCGACGCGCGGGCGACGGCTTCAGCGGGAAAGGGTTGCGCTCAGATCCGTTCGCGGTAGTTCGCGGCGACGAGCGCGAGGCAACCGGCGGCGATCGCGGCGGTGACCAGATACATGGCGGGGTAGCCGAAACCGAGGCCGCTGTGCAGGGACGACAGGACCGCGGGCACGCCGAAGCCGAGGTAGCTCACCGAGTAGAAGACCGCGTTCAAGCCCGCGAGGTCGCCGGGGCCCGCGAGGCGTTCGATCTGCTGCAGCCCTGCGACGAGGCCGATGCCGTAGCCGCTGCCGAGCACTACGGCGGTCAGCAGCGTCACCCAGATGCTCAAAGTGGCCGCCGTCCACGCCGCCAGAACCATGCCGGTGGTGAGCAGCACGAGCGCGACCACCGCCGCGCGCGCGGTGCCAGGGCGGTCGATGCGTCGCGCCACCGATTGGATGGTGAATCCGCAGCCGAGCGTCACCATGGTGACCAGAGCGGAGAAGGCGATCGGGGCCTGCTGCACGCGCGGCAGCATCAGCGTCGGCAGGACCGCGTAGGCGGTGGCGTTGGCGGTGAACAGCCACAGGGCGATCGGCACCGCCACCCGCAGGAATCGCCGGTGCCCGGCGGCGGGGATCTTCAAGTCGTCGCGCAGCCTGCCCGGATTCGCTCGGCGGGTCACGGTTTCCGGTGTTCGAGCCACCCAGAACGCGGTCGCGACGCAGAGTGCCGCATTGACGAGATAGGCGGTCGAATCGGGCAGCGGACCCCACTGCGCGAGGGTTCCCGCCACACCCGCGCCGAGGGCGAATCCGGCGGTCAGGCTCATCGCGGATCGCCGGGCCCCCTTGCCCGTGGCAGCGGCGGCGAACGGAGGTTGCGACAGTTCCTTGAGCCAGCTGCCGCCGACCGCCATCGCCAGTCCGAGCGCGACACCGCACAGCATCCGCCCGGCCGCCAGCATCGGCACCGAGGCCGCGCCCACCGCGAGCAACAGCGAACCGGCCGCGGCGATCAGTGGAGCGGGCAGCATCAAGGGGCGGCGTCCGAACCGGTCGGACAGTGGGCCGCCGATGAGCAGGGCGGGCACGATGCCAAGGACGTAGTAGAACAGCAGCAGGTCGACCGCGGTCAGCGCAAGACCGTGGGCTTTGTACATCACCAGCAGCGGCGTGAACTCGTTGCCGCCCCACGCGATCGCCACCATGGCGGCGGACACGCCCAGCCAGGCGCGGGTGACGGAGACAGCACTGGGCCGCTCGGTGGTGAGAATCGCCATCACAGGCCCTTTCCGTTGTGCGCGCACCGGAATTCAGGGATGTGGCGGTCGTACGGTCGCCGATCTGCTCGGCCGGACACCGCTACTCCCGCCGCCCGCGCACAGGGCGAACTGGTGGCAACCGGTCTCATTTTAGGGGCGGCCGGTCGCTGTATTACCGTCGGCCTGTGCGTGAGCTGCGGATGGGGTGTGCGATGTGGACGCATCCGCAGTGGCAGCAGCGGTTGCCCGCGCCGGGGGAGCGCCTGCGTGCCTACGCCGGGCACTGCGGTGCGGTCGAGGGCAACACCACGTTCTACGCGACGCCGTCCGCGTCCACCGTCGAGTCATGGGCCCGACAGACCGCGCCCGATTTCCGGTTCGTGCTCAAGCCGCCGAGGGCGGTGACGCACGAGCGCCGGCTCGTCGACGCGGGCGCCGAACTCGGGGCGTTCCTCGACGTGATGGCGCCGCTCGGGCCGCGGGTGCACGCGTTGTGGATCCAGTTGCCCGCATCGTTCGGCCCGACCGATCTCGGCGCCCTCGCGCGCTTCCAGCGCGAGTTGCCCGGTGGACTGCGCTGCGCGGTGGAAGTGCGTCATCCAGCGTTCTTCGACGACGAGCGGGCCGCGGTGCAGCTGGAACGGGTGCTCGGGCGGATCGGGGCCGAATGGGTGCCGTTCGACACGACGGTCCTGTTCGACGGGCCACCGGGTGACCCCTCCGAATTCGAGGCACGGGCGAAGAAGCCTCGCGTTCCGCGCCGGATGCGGGCGCTCACCGAGTACCCGATCGTGCGCTACCACGGGCGCGCCGACACCGACCGCACCGTCGCGGGCTGGCAGCCGTGGGTGGAGACGGTCGCGGGTTGGCTGCGCGAAGGTCGCTCGCCGACGGTCTTCGTGCACACGCCCGACAATGCCGCGGCCCGTGGCCTGGCACGCCGTTTCCACGACGAGGTCCGCGCGATCGTCCCCGACCTGCCCGCCCAGCCGACACCCGAGTCCGACGAGCCGATGACGCTGTTCTGAGCGGATGTCCGGAATCCGACCAGGTTCTCAGAGGCTGCTCTTATCGAGCGTTGTCGCTTCATGCCAACGTTGGCATGAAGGGTGACGGACACCCGATCCGCCGAGCCCGGGCTGTTCGAGAGAAACTCCGTTTCGCTGAGCGGCGCCCATCGTGGACACCTAGGGTTGGTTCGGGGGTGGCGGGGGGTTCGCACACGCCCGTGAGATCTACTTCGGAGTGACGAATTGACCGAGCACACAAGCGAACTCGACCAGGCGATCGCCGAACGACTCGAACCGTGGACCGCCCGGCTCGGCGCCGACCGCAAGGCCTATTTCCATCATGTGCTGCGGGTATTGCGCTCAGCCGATCTCCTGTTCGCCCGCAGCGGCGAGCCAGGGCCGCCGCCGAGTTCGCGGGAGGAGTTCCGCACCGCGGCGACCTTCCACGATCTCGGTATCTGGGCGGCGTGCACCTTCGACTATCTCGAACCGTCGTGCGCGCTGGCGGGCGACTGGCTGATCACGCACGACCGGGAGGACATCGCCGAGCTCGTCACCGAGATGATCCGCGACCACCATCGTGTGCGCCCGGCGGGCGGCGCGACCGATCCGGTGGAGCTGTTCCGGCGGGCCGATCTGATCGACGTGACGTTCGGTGCGCGCCGCTACGGACTGCCTTACGCGGCCTACTCCGCACTGATGCGGCGGTACCCGGACAGCGGCTTCCATCTCAAGCTGGTGGAGCTGACAGTCCGGCGCGCGCTCATCCATCCGTTCTCACCTTTACCGATGATGCGCTGGTGAGAGGCTATTTCGGCAGCACTATTGTCACGACGCCAATACTGCGGCACACTGGTGTCCGTAACCACCGGTCACGCCTGGACCGGTGCTGTGCCGAGCCGAACAAGGAGACTCGATGGCCGCCAATCGGTCCAGCTGGATGAACGAGGACCTGGACGCCCTGCGTGACATGACCCGTGCGTTCATGGCCAAGGAACTTGTCCCCAACATCGACAAGTACCGCGAGCAGCACCATGTCGACCGCGACCTGTGGAACAAGGCGGGCGAAGTCGGCCTGCTGTGCATCTC
>NZ_JBHWZY010000611.1:0-4264 GCF_042727815.1 Nocardia sp. NPDC060220 | reverse complement strand
GTAGCTGAGCATCATTCGGCGTACCGTTCGACATTCGCAAGCCTTCTACGCCGATCGACCCGTCATGATGGGCAAACACACGTACTTCCTTGCCACCAATGTGCACATGCGCCCCCTTCGTCGCCCAGTCCGCGCTCATCGATGAGACCCTGACAGGGCAGGGCGTTAGCCCAAGAGGGTCGGCCCATGTCGTGGGGTTATCTGGATAAATGTTGGGGTTGGGCGACGGCGTAAGACCCAGAATGTCTTGAGTGAGGTAGCGGCCGGTTTCCGGGTCATAGTAGCGATGGAGGTTGTAGTGGAGTCCGGTTTCCGGGTCGTATTGTTGACCCTGGAAGCGATGCGGGGTGTCGGGGCCGGTCCAGACCGTTTGCCCCCAGAGCGTCGCGGTCGCCGTTGAGCCTACTTCTCCGGTTGCTGGATCAGCGAGGTGACTCGGACTGCCTTCTAGATTGGTGACGATCGCCCAGAATCTGTCGTCGACAGATTGAGTCAGGGGGATGTGGGTTGTGGGATGGTTGGTCCAGGTGTGGGTACGCGCGCCGGCGTGGTTTGCGGTCGATTGTTCGGTGAGATGGACCCCGTCCCAGGCGAATTTGGTATAAGTGTTGCTGGCGTGGTGTTGCTTGCTGGTTCGGCGACCGAATGCGTCGTAGGTGTAGTACCAGGTGGTGTTGTCCGGGGTGGTTGCTTCGACAAGTTGGTCGAAGGCGTTATACCGGTAGTGCCAGATAGCTGGCTTACGGGAAATCCGGGTCTTTTCTTTGCGGACAAGGCGACCAGCCGTGTCGTAGAAGTAGCGGGCACGTCCGGTGCGGACGAGGAGGTTGTTGCGGTACTCCGCACGCTGGTCTGTGGAAGGCACGTCCATTTGGTAACCGGCGGCGATGGGATCGGGTGGTACCGGTGATGCCGGAACCGCGACAGTGGTGAGATTCGACAAGGCGTCGTAGGTGTACTCCTCGGAGGTCCCGGCGCCCGGGCTCGCAATGCGGGTGATGCGACCGATCACATCCAGGGTGTAGTCGCGCCGTCGGCTCGATGCGGGCGTGGTAGTGGTATGGCTCGTAACGCACCCATCCGGACGCCAGGTGTAATCGTCGCGCTCGAGCAATTGGGTGGGTGAGCTGGTCCGCGGATCGAGCTGGACGAGTTCGCGGCTGAGGGTATAGCCGGCGGGACTGTAGGTATTGTGTTGGCCGATCCCCGCACTGCGCCAGCTATTCTGACGCCCCATCGCATCGTGGGTGAAGTCGAATCGGTGCCCGCGTGAGGTTAGGGCGGCGACTTGTCCTGTCGGCGTGTGTTCGTACGTGGTTGTCGCGCCACTGGGAGTCGTGTATCCAATTCGGCGACCGTGACGATCGTAGTCATAGGCAATGGTTTGGCTGTCGACACGTTGGGCGAGCATGCGCCCTGCCGCGGTGTGTTCGAAAGTGACAGTGTGGATGGTGCTGTTGTGGTTGCCGTTTCGAGCAGTCGCGAGCCGGCCGGTCGGGGTATAGGTGTTGGTGATCCATTCACTGGTGTCGGTGCTGACGCCAGTGAATCGGCCGAGGACATCGTAGGTGAGGCGGCGTTGAACACCCGCAGGTGTCGTGATGATGGCAGGTCGATTGAGCAGGTCGAACTCGGTCTGGGTGACCGATCCGTTGTAGTCGGTTTCAGTGCGGACGTTGCCCGCCAGATCGTATTCGTAGGTCCAGGTGTCGCCGAGCGGGTTGGTGACCGAGGTGAGTCGGCCTTCGGTGTCGTGGGAGTAGGCGGTGATAGCGCCGTCGGGCGCTTCGCGGGTACTGACCAGGTCAAAGGTGCCGTAGGTGTAGCGGGTGAGCGCACCGATCTGGTTGGTGTGGGTAAGTAGGTTCGCTTCGCCGTCATAGGTCCACGACTGTGTCGTGCCATCGGTGTCTGTGTGGGAGAGCAGCTTTCCCTCGGCGGAATACCAGTGCGTGCTGATACCACCGACCGGGTCGGTAATGATGGTGGGCTGACCGAACATGTCGCGCTCGACAACCGTGACCGCGTTGCCGGGTTCGGTGATCCGGATCGGCAGGCCAGCGGCGTCGATGTCGATATGGGTTGTGGCGCCCGTCGACATCGTGATCGAAGCCGGAGCACCGCACTGATGGTGGGTGTACGTGGTGGTCACACCGTCGGCATCGGAGATGCTGGTGAGGTTGCCGTCGTCGTCATATGTCCGGGTAATTGTCGTGCCGTCGACATCGCTCACAATGGCCGGACGGCGCGGTGCGGCGTAGCTGATCGAAATCACTTCCCGGTCTGGGCGGCGGAGCAGGACCAGATCGCCATCGAGGTTGTAGAGATAGGTGGTGATGTTGGCGTAAGCGTCGACATAGCGGACCGGCTGGCGGTACTCGTTGTAGTCGGTGACCGAGGACGCGCCACGCGGATCGATCAGGTTCCGAAGACACAGGTCTTCGTCGAACTCAAAGGTTGTAGTGGCGCCAAGCGAGTTGGTGTGGTGTGTGCGGACCCGCCGGAATTCGGGAAGGACTTCGTATGCGAAGGTCGCGGACAGGATTCCGTCGGACCCGACCTGCTTCACGACCCGTCCGGTCCGGTCGTAGGTGTTGTGCAATTCCGTACCGCGGGAGTCACGCCATGACAGCATCCGCGCGTCGCTGTCATACCGGTAGTGCGTGGCGGCGCCGACGCCGTTGATGACCGTGGTGAGATTGCCTGTTGTGTAGCTGAATTCACGAACTCGGGTTGTTGCGGGAGCACCGTCTGGATCTGCGCCTACGACGGCTAGACCAGTGACGCGAGCGCCTTCGGTGGTGATTTCGACACGGTAGCCACCGGAATGGGTGATATGGGTAGGCGTGCCCTCGGGGCTGTAGTGGAATCGGATGTGATTGTGGTGGCGGTCGGTAATCTCAGTGATCGCGTAGCCGTCGCCTTCAGTGCCGAACCCCGACAGTGCAGGGTCCGGGATGAAACCCCAAGTAAGTTCGCGGTCCGAGTCGTGAACAAGATAGCCGCCAGTTTCGGTGCGCGTTATGGTCGCGCGGATTCCGTTGTGCACCGGGCGGACCGGGACGTCGGGAACGGTGTGAGGGAACTGCCACACCTCGCCGTCGGGTCCGACGAATCGGACTCCGACCTGGTCGACAGTCACCCGCATGTCAAGCGTGGCCGCCCACGACGGCCCGAACCAGCGACCGAACCGATACGACGAGCGATGGCGACGGGTGAGTACCAACGCCAACACGCCGGGGAGTTCGACATCGGTTGCAGGAAGGAGGAACTCACCGGTCGCGACGTCGACCGGGTCACCACAGTCGGTGGTTTGCTTCGCGGTCTTGTTCAGGTCCGGCTTCTCGGAGCCGGACTGGTCGGGAAGCTTGCTCGTCTCCGGCGTGCTCGCCGGTTTCGTGGTCCCTGGGGTGTCCGGGTTATCAGTTGTCTTCGACGGTGTATCAGGTGTGCTGGCCGGATTCGTGGGCGTGTCCGGCTGTTTCGTAGTCGACGGTGTTGTCGAGGTGTCGGTGTTCTTCGTCGCCGCGGGGCCCGTGGTGGTGGTGTCAGCGTTCTTCGAGGTCTTGGACGGGGTCTTCTTGAACGCCTTCGCGATATCACCGAACGCCGACTTCAACTGCTTGAGCAACGGCTTCAGCTTCGACATCGTCTTGGCCAACTTCGAAAACAACTTCGAAATCGTCGCCACAGTCTTCGCGATATACGCAGTCGCCTGGACCGCGACCAACGGAGTCGCCAAACCGACCGAGAACACCAACTCCGCCGCCCACACCGCAAGACGGCCGACGGTTTGGGCGACCAGGTCACGCACGGTTTCACGGACCGCGGCCACGATCCCACCTGCCATCCGGATCGCTGAAGCTGCTGCGGTCGCGGCGGTGTTGGCCGCGGTCAGCAGGTTCGTGGTGTTCGACGCCGCTGACTTGTAGGCGGTGGCGGTTTGACCAGTCCAGTCCGCGACATCGGCTGTGACCGCGGCGTTTTGAGCGGTCGCTACCTCGCTGATCCGGGCGGCGACGTTGTCCCAGGTTTTAGCGTAGGCCTCGATCTGGGCGGGATCGCCGGCGATCCAATCCAGTGCATCTTGGAGGGGTTGGCAGTGTTCGATCAACCAACCCACGCCGTAACCAGCCAAGGTACCGAGCGGGTCGACCACCAGGGAGACTGCTTCGGCACCGAGACCGACGACGCCGAGACCGACTTCGATCCATGAACCGCCCGAGATCGCGTCGGACAGGTCGGTGACCGAGCTGACCAGGCT
>NZ_JBHWZY010000610.1:0-4266 GCF_042727815.1 Nocardia sp. NPDC060220 | reverse complement strand
GTCTTCCAGACTCTCACCACCGCAGCGGAATTCGGCGTTCTCGCCGACAATGTGCGCTACGACTTCGGCGCGGTGCGCCAGCGCAAGGACTCCATCGTCAAAGAACTGACCGACGGTGTAGCCGGCTTGCTGAAGGCCAACGGTGTCACGGTCATCGAGGGTCATGCCCGGTTCGTCGAACCGACTGTCGTGGAGGTCCACGAAGTCGGCGCCTCACCGATCTTCGACGGCGGCCCCCGCTACGCCGCGCCCGCTGGAACGGCGATTCGCCGGGTGAACGCGCGCGACGTGATCGTCGCGACCGGTTCGGTCCCCGCGCGGCTACCGATCCCGGGCGCGGGATTGCCCGGCGTCGTCACCTCCGACGGCGCGTTCGGGCTGACCGAGGTACCGCGACGGTTGGTGGTCATCGGCGGCAGCGCGGTCGGCGCGGAATGGGCCAGTCTGTTCGCCACGTTCGGCAGCCAGGTCACGGTCGTGGAGATGCAGGACCGCCTGGTTCCGTTGGAGGACAAGGAGATCGGCGACGCACTCGGCCGCTCGTTCCGCAAGCGTGGCATCACCGTCCTCACCGGCGCCACCGTCACGGCGATCACCGAGGGCGACGCGCTGCGGGTATCGGTCGGCGGCCCAGCGGCACAGGAACTCGACGCCGATGTCGTCCTCGTCGGCGTCGGGCGACGCCCCAACACCGCCGAACTCGGTCTCGATGTGGCCGGAATCGCCACGGACGCGCGCGGTTTCATCGAGGTCGACGACCGACTTCGAACCGGCGTCGAGCACGTCTACGCCATCGGCGACGTGACCGGCCGGGCCCTGCTCGCCCACGTCGCCTCCCACCAGGGCATCACCGCGGCCGAGGTGATCGCCGGGCACGACACTCACATCGACTACACGGTCATCCCGGCAGCGACGTTCACCCACCCGGAGATCGCGAGTGTCGGTCTCACGGAGGAGGCCGCTCGCGCGGCAGGCCACGAGGTGATCACCGCCAAGTTCCCGTTCGCGGCACTGGGCCGGGCCAAGACCTTCGGCGAGACCGAGGGGTTCATCAAAATCGTGGCGGGGCAAGCGCATCAGGAGGTGCTCGGCGTGCACATCATCGGCCCGTCCGCCAGCGATCTGATCGCCGAGGGCGCGTTGGCGATCTCGCTGGAAGCCACGCTCGACGAGTTGGCCGACACCATCCACGCCCACCCCACTCTCGGCGAAATCGGCATGGAGGCGGCCATGGCCGGACTCGGACTGCCGGTACACATCGCGCCACGCAAGCGTTGAGGAGCTCGACATGACCACGACCACCGCGCGGAGCAAGCCTGCCCGCAAGCCGGCCGAAACCACCACGCCCGCTTCGGATGTCGACTCCGCTGTCGCGGCCGAGAATCCCGAGACCCTGCGTGGTCTCTACCGCGACATGCTGTTCATCCGGCGCTTCGAGGAGCGCACCGCACAGAGCTACCAGCAGGCCAAGATCGGCGGCTACTGCCATCTCAACCTCGGCGAAGAAGCCACGGTCGTCGGCCTGGGCGCGGCGATGCGCCCCACCGACTACCTGTTCACCAACTATCGCGAACACGGATACGCACTGGCCAAGGGCATCGAACCGGGCCGCGTGATGGCGGAGCTCTACGGCCGCTCGACCGGCACCTCCAAGGGGTGGGGTGGCTCGATGCACATGTACGACACCGCGACCCGGCTGCTGGGCGGCTACGCCATCGTGGGCGGACAGGTTCCCCTGGCGATCGGCGCGGCGCTGGCTATCGACTACAACGACGGCGACGACGTCGTGGTGTGCCAGATGGGGGAGGGCACCACCAATATCGGCGCCTTCCACGAGTCGCTCAATATCGCGGCGCTGTGGCGGCTGCCGGTGGTGTTCCTGGTGATCAACAACCAGACCGGCATGGGGACCACGGTCGAGAAGTCCTCGGCCGAACCGGATCTGTGGAAGCGCGCCGCGGCCTATCGCATGCGCGGGGAGCGGGTGGACGGTACCGATGTGCTGGCCGTGCGCGACCTGGCGAGCGAACTCATCGAAGGTGCCCGCCGGGAGGGTAAACCCGCACTGCTCGAAGCGGTGAGCTACCGGCTCAAGGGTCATTCGGTGGTCGACCCCGCCAAGTACCGCAGCACCGAAACCGTTGCCACGGTGCGTGAACACGATCCGATCGTGTTGTGGCAGCGGCGTTTGCTCGCCGCCGGTGTGCTCACCGAAGCGTCGCTGGCCGATCTCGACCGTGAGGTGGCCGACGGTGTCGCCGCCGCCGTCGAATTCGCCGACGCGAGCCCGCATCCGGAGCCGTCGAGCCTGTTCGACTACACCTACGCCACCCCGGTGCCGGGCGATTCCCGCCGTCTGCCTGCCGATCCGCTCTTCACCCACTGAGGACTCCACTGTGCCTGTCATGACCTATCGCGAAGCGCTGCGCGAGACCCTGCGCGAAGAGATGCAACGCGATGACGACGTTTTTCTGATCGGTGAGGAGATCGGCGTCTTCGAAGGCTCCTACAAGATCACCGCCGGTCTGCTCGAGGAGTTCGGCGAGAAGCGAGTACGCGACACCCCCATCGCCGAGGAAGGTTTCGTCGGTGCGGCGATCGGCGCCGCGATGCTCGGATTGCGCCCGGTCGTGGAGATCATGACGATCAACTTCTCGCTGCTGGCGCTGGACCAGATCGTCAACCACGCCGCGAAGATCTACGGCATGTTCGGCGGGCAGACCAATGTGCCCATGGTGATCCGGACTCCCGGTGGCGGCGGACAGCAACTCGGGGCGACGCATTCGCAGAACATCGAGTTGTACTACGCCTTCGTGCCCGGTCTGAAGGTCGTGGCGCCCAGTACTCCCGCTGATGCGCGGGCGCTGCTCAAGGCCGCGATCGCCGACGACGATCCGGTGTTGTTCCTGGAGAATCTGTCGCTCTACAACACCAAAGGCGAAGTGCCCGAGGATCTTCCGCCTGTCCAGATCGGCAAGGCGGCGGTCACCCGGGAGGGTACCGACATCACGCTGATCGGCTATTCCCGGATGGCCACCGTCGCGACTGAGGTCGCGCAACGTCTTGCCGGCGAGGGGATTTCGGTGGAGGTGATCGACCTGCGCAGCTTGCGTCCGCTCGATCGCGACACCATCGTGGCCTCGGTCCGCAAGACCGGGTGCGCGGTGATCGGCGAGGACGACTGGCTCACCTACGGCATCGGCGCGGAAATCGCGGCCTCCATCTCCGACGGTGCCTTCGACTATCTCGACGCGCCGGTCCGCCGTGTGGCGATGGCCGAGGTTCCGCTGCCGTATGCCAAGCCGCTGGAGAAGCTCGCCTTGCCGTCCGCGGAATCGCTCTATACCGCCGTGACGGAAACCTTGGCCGCTGTCGGCCGGCGGCGCTGAGAACCAGGAACAGGACGGACAAGACCATGCCCGAAATCGTCATGCCCCGGCTCTCCGACACCATGGAGGACGGCGTCGTCTCCGCCTGGCTCAAGCAGGTCGGCGACCAGATCACCCGCGGCGAGATCGTCGCCGAGATCGAAACCGACAAAGCGCTGATGGAACTCGAAGCCTACGACGACGGAGTGCTCGAGAAGATCCTCGCCGAGCCGGGCGTTCGGGTCGCGATCGGTGAGCCGATCGCGATCGTCGGCGACGGCACCACCTCGACGGCGGATTCCGGTGCCGCTGCTGCGGTGACGCCATCCGTTGCCGTGCCGTCCGCTGTCAACTCTCCTGCCAGAGACTCTGCACCACAACGTAGTTCGCACAATGAGCCCGTCTCGGTCTCGCCGAGGGTCGTGGTCAAGTCCTCACCGCTCGCTCGCAAGATCGCCCGCGAGTTGCAGGTCGATATGGACTCCGTCGTGGGTACCGGCCCTGGTGGGCGGGTCACCAAACGAGACGTGGAGGCGGCCCACAGCGTCGCGGCGCCCGCTGACATCTCGACACCGTCGCCTGAGGCGAGTGCGGTTGCCGTGCAGTCTGTTCCGGCGTCAGGGGAGTTCGAGGAGGTCGCGCTGACCAACATTCAGCGCGTATCGGCAACTCGGCTCACCGAGAGCAAGCAGCAGGCACCGCACTTCTATCTGACCAGCGCGATCGACGTGACCGAGCTGTTCGCCTTCCGCGCGCGGATCAACGCCACCCTGGACGCGGCGGGCGAGAGCAAGGTCAGCGTGAACGACCTGCTCGTCAAGGCGGTCGCGACTGCACTGCGCAAGGATCCCTCGGTCAACGTGAGTTTCGCGGGCGACAAGCTGTTGCGCCACCAGGG
>NZ_JBHWZY010000609.1:0-4247 GCF_042727815.1 Nocardia sp. NPDC060220 | reverse complement strand
CCCCAGTAGCCGGTGCCGCGGCTGGTGTAGAGCTGGGTGTTCGCGTGCCTGCTCAAGCCGGAGACGACCGGCTGATCGAGTCGGACCAGATAGTGGAACGGCCAGATCTGACCGCCGTGGGTGTGCCCGGAGATCTGCAGTTCCACCCCGGCCGCGGCACTGTCGGTGACCTGTGCGGGCTGGTGGGCCAGCAGGACGACCGGTGCGGCGGGGTCGGTGCCCGCGAGCGCGGCGGGCAGGTCGGGACCGTGTCCGGGCACATCGGCGGTGGGGTCGTCGATACCGGCGACAACCAACCGGTCGCCGTCGCGGTCGATGGTCCGGTGCGCGTTGTGCAGCGGCTGCCAGCCGATGCCGGCCATGTAGTCGATCCAGCTCTGGGCGTCGTCGAGGTACTCGTGATTGCCGGTGATGTAGAACCGGCCGAGCGGCGCTTCGACGTCGGCGAGCGGGGCGACCTGATCGCGGCGCTGCTCCACCGAACCGTCGACGAGATCCCCGGCCAGCCCCACGATGTCGGGCCGCTGCGCATTCACCACGTCGACGACTTCTCGCGACCATCCCTCCCGGTCGATCGCGGCGAAGTGAGTATCGGTGAGCACCACGACCCGCAGCCCGTCGAGCCCCTCGGCCAAGCCCGGGATCGCGATGTCGACGGTCCGAACCTGCGGCACCCGCCGCGCCTCGTACACCCCGTACCCCGTGAGCACCGCCGACACCACCACCACACCCAGAGCCACCCCTTGGGTAACGCGCATCCCGGTGACCCCGGCAACACGCAGCGCGCCCCGGACAACCGACCCGATCACCGACCAGACGAACACCACCCACAACACCCCGAGCAGCACGTCACCGGCAATCGCCGCCGGGTCGAACTGCGGCGGACCGTGCCCGAAGAACATGGCGACAGGCAGACCGACGAAGCCGGCAACGCAGACCCCGGTCCCGACCCGATACCGCAACCCACTGCGCCCGGTCGGCGCGGCAACCAGCACCCACCACGGCACCGCGAACATCACCGCCGCCACCAACACGATCACTATCAGCACTACAGCGGAGCTCACGAAGTCCCGTTCCACCCAGGGCCACCCCGTCCGGGCAGCACGCCACCCCAGATCATTTCAGTTCAGGTCGTCGCATCAGCCGACACGGTCAGCCGAACTCGTGAGGCGGTCGAGGATGTCCGCTATCTCGGTGGGGTGCAGGCGAATCCCCATGTGGCTGGTGTCGACCGTGTGGACGTCGAAAGGATTGGCGGGTGTGAGGGCGTCGGCTTCGGCGATCATCTTGTCCTGCATTTCGGGTGGGATCGCCCGGTCCCGGGACAGCCGGATATAGGTGCGTGGGATCGTTCCCCAGGTGGTGGCGTGCACGCGCGAATCGGCGGTCAGTACAGAGGGGGAATCCGCCGGTTCCAGCAGGTTCAGGCAGGCGCGGAATTGCTCGTCGGTGGCGTCGGCCATCAGACCGTCCTTGAGCGCCATCAGCGTGTCCGGGTCAGCCGTACGCCAGTTGACCGGGACGGTGGCGACGTCGTGGTGGCCGAGGGTTGCCAGATAGGCGGCCACGCTGGGGAGTTCGACGCAGCACCAGGCGGAGATGTAGACGACGCGGGCGAGCGCCTCGGGAATCGCGTTGCCGACAGCGCTGATCGTGGCACCTCCACCGCTGGTCCCCACGAGCACGACCGGCCCGAACACCCCGGCTCTGCGAACGATGGTTTCGACGTGAGAAACGTTGTCCTGCAGTGTCACCGCAGCCGTCGGCGCCGGCAGTTCCGTGAATGCGGCGAGGTCCTGCGGGGCCTGGTAGGACATCGGGAAGTAGGCGTCGGCGCCGTGGCCCGGGAGGTCGACGGCGATCGCTCTGTGTCCACACAGTCCGAGTTCACGCAGGAGAGGTGTCCAGTATCCAGCGTTGCCGTGCGCGCCGTGCACGAACACGAATGTCGGTCGGCCATCCCACGGGCTCAGCAACTCGGCTCTCCTTCGGTGAACGCGGCAACCACCCCACGGTAGAGGAATGTCTGGCGGGTCGAGGGCAGCATTCGGCCGCGATCCACAGCATGATGGGGGGATGGCCGAGATGGTGAATGTATGCGTGCCCTGCTGATCCTGATCGTTGTGCTGGCGATCGGGTTGGTTGTGGGCGATCGGGTCGCAGTTGTGGTGGCGCAGAACGAGATCGGACGCCAGGTTGCCGCCGAGTACAACCTTGCGGAGCGACCGGATGTCGAGATCGCCGGGTTTCCGTTCCTGACCCAGGCGGTCGCCGGTACCTATTCCGACATCGACATCCGGATCGGCGACTGGAGTGGGCACAACATTTCCGTCCACGATCTCGACGTCGCACTGACCGACGTCTCCGCACCGCTGGGCGACCTGATCAACAACCGCACGTCCGAACTTGTCGCGGCTACCGCGACCGCGACCGCGGTGGTCCCCTACGACGTCGTGCTGGGTTTCGCGCCGGCGGGCGTGGAGTCGATCTCCGACAGTCCGCAAGGGCTGCGCGTCACCGGGTCGTTCTCGGTGGCGGGGATCTCGGTGCCCGCGACGGTTTTCGTCACCGTCGCACCGACCGAGGCGGGCATCGAGGTCACCCCGGTGTCGGTCCAGGCGGCGGCAGGCGGACCGACGATCTCCCTGGCATTGCTGCGCCAATCGCTGACCTTCGTCGTGCCGCTGCAAGCACTGCCGCTCGGTGCCCGCCTGACCGCCATCCAACCGGGCGCCGACGGTCTACACGCGACCGCCGTAGCCCACGACGTGCGTTTCGACGATCTTCCGTAACACTCCTTGCCCGGTAGCACGGTCCGCCAGAATTGCCCTGACCTCGCACTTCCTCCCATCGAAGGGATAGTCAATGATGCAGGCGTCGAGAGCGCGAGTTACCGATACACCGCCCGTCGCGACCGGATTCGGTGGTCACCGTCGACGGCGGTCGATGATCCGCGACGGCGCGTCCGTGGCAGTGCTGGCGGCGCTGGGCGTGAGTTGGATCAAGGCACAGGCTTTCGGCACGGTGGCCTTGGCGACGACGGCGCTGATCGTTCCGGGAACCGGTACCAGCGACCCCGCGGTGGCGCACAACTTCGAAAGCAACGCGTACCAGAACTTCATCGATCCCGGCGCTCGCGGCTGCACCGACAACCAGTGCCCCGGCGTCGCCTTCGTTCCCGTCCCGTACGACGCGGCGCTGTGGCCGGTCATCTCGTCGAAAGGCCCGGACGCGTCGTCGGCGAAGTGGGACACCTCGGTGGCCGACGGTGTGGCGAATCTCGACGCGATCGCGACGCGAGTCATGGATTCGAATCCGGGCGGTGCCGTTGTCATCTTCGGATACTCACAGGGCGCGACGGTGGCCAGCGCGGAGAAGGCTGCCTCGGCCGAGCTGTCGCAGACGGACAAGGACCGCCTGTCGTTCGTACTCATCGCGAATCCGAACCGGCCCAACGGGGGGATCATCGAACGGCCGGTGCGTTTCGGCCGGCTCCCGTTCGCCGACATCAGCTTCGGCCCACCCACCCCCACCGATACCGGCATCCGGACAACGGATATCGCGATGCAGTACGACGGCATCTCGGACTTTCCGGCGTATCCACTCAATGTGCTCGCCGACGCGAATGCCGTGCTGGGCACTGTCCTGATCCATCCGTCGTATCTGCAACCCAAGGGCAACGGCGCGGGCAGCCAACCCAAGGCGGGCGCGGCCGTCTACGGATACCCGGACCGCTCCGACTACATCGCGCAACAGAACTGCGCCGCGCATCCCGGGAACTGCCAGCACCACGGCGATACGACCTACATTTCGCTGCCCAACCCGCAGGGAACGCTGCCGCTGCTGTATCCGCTGCGTGCACTCGGGAAACACACCGACCACTCGGCGGTGACAGAACCCGCGGCCGCCCTGATGGAGCCGGCACTGCGGGTACTGATCGAAACGGGCTACGACCGCGCGGATTACTCGACGCCTACGCCACTGCGGTTCGACCAGCCGGTGAACCCCGAGAAGACCGCTCAGCTGCCGGCCGATCTTCGGCTCGCCATCGAGCAGGGCATCGCCGACGCCGACGCGGTGATGGAGAACCCGGCACACCACGCCAACCGAACGCTGCCGCTGGAATCGGTACTGGCCAATGCCGAGGATCTGCTACCTCCGAACCCAGCGACGCCTCTCGTCCGCGCTCTCCTCACACCGACGGGCTAGCGCCACCGGTCTCAGGTCGACGCCGATCGGGTGTGCAT
>NZ_JBHWZY010000608.1:0-4268 GCF_042727815.1 Nocardia sp. NPDC060220 | reverse complement strand
GGCATCGAGCTGTGCCGCAACCTGCTGGCCGAATTCGACGACCTGCACTGCCTGATCCTGACCTCGTTCTCCGACGAGCACGCCATGCTCGACGCCATCCTGGCCGGCGCCAGCGGGTATGTGGTGAAGAACATCGACGGGATGAAACTGGCCGACGCGATCAAGCAGGTGGGCGCGGGCCACTCGCTGCTCGATACCCGCGCCGCCGACGCCCTGCGCGCCCGGCTGCGCCGCAGCGCCGAACCCTCCGGGCCGCTGGCCGGGCTCACCGACCAGGAACGCCGGCTACTCGAACTGCTCGGTGAGGGTCTGACCAACCGGCAGATCGCCGCACGTATGTTCCTCGCGGAGAAGACGGTCAAGAACTACGTCTCGCGACTGCTGGCGAAACTGGGTGTCGAACGCCGCACCCAGGCGGCCGTCCTGGCGACGAAACTCCGCGAGCCGTGACGGTTCAGGACGGGACGACGATGGTGAGGTTCCCGTCGTAGCGGCGGTAGAGCAGGTTGCCGCGGCCGGTGTGGCTGTCGGTGAAGAACAGGTAGGGCAGCCCGGCGGCGCACAGCGCGTCGGAGGCCTCGTCCTCGGCGAAGACGGGAGCCGCGTCCTGCACCACCCGGACCGGCATCGCGCTAGCGGTCAACGGCAGCTCGGCCGAGGAGTCCGCCGCGGCGGTGAGCCGCTGCCTGGCCAGCGCGACGCCGTGCGGGTCGGCCCACGTGACGATGGCGTCCTCACCGGTGTCGGCGTCGGTGAACAGGTAGGCGTCGTAGTCCATCGCGTCCAGCACGGTGCTGGCTTCCAGCGGCGTTCCGGTCATCAGGGCACAGTCCTTGCGACGGATGATCGGCCGCGTCTCGGTGATCTGGGCCAGCGGCCGACGGGCCGGGTCGGGCCACGCGCCACGCGCTTCCTTGCCCGCGCGGCGGGCGAGCTGACGGTCGAGCCGTTCGGCGGCGAAGGTGACCGCGAAACCGCCGGGGCCGGTGACCTGGACACGGGTGAAGGTGTCGTTGGTACGGATATTGGCCTGCACCAGGGTCGGCTCGTCGTACCCCTGCGGCGCGGTGACGCGCACCCTGGCCGGACTGTCGAGATGATGCCTGCGCATCACGCGGGTGATGGCCCGAACAGCACGGGTGACGTCCTGGGCCGGCACTTCGCCACGCGTGGTCACGGCGAGCTCCGGGTCCGCGGCGGTCGTCCAGTGCTGGGTGCTCGACAACGAATTCATCATGTGCCCCACTTCTCGATCCCAATTCCCGGTGCCCAATGCCACCACTACCGCCGGTGCGAGTGAAGGGCCGAAAGTCCCCTCATTGCGGACTAGACTTTGCTTCGACTCACTCGAGGAGCTGCGAAGACGGGGTACTGCGATGGCGAACGACGGTCGGGGCGGCCGCTATTCGGCTGACCAGACGGTGTCGCGGCAGATGTTGCGCAGCCTGCTCGGCGAGGTCGCCGATCGGGTCGAAGTGATGATCGGTTCGCGCGATCGGATGGACGGCCTCGTCGAGGCCATGCTCACCGTCACCGCGGGTCTGGACCTGGACGAAACCCTGCGCACCATCGTGCGGACCGCGATGAGCCTGGTCGACGCCCGCTACGGCGCGCTGGCGGTCCGCGGCCACGATCAGCAGGTCGCGCAGTTCATCGACGAGGGCATGCCGGATCAGATCCGCGACCGGATCGCGCGATTACCCGCGGGCCACGGCGTACTCGGCGCGGTGTTCGCGCACAAGGCGCCGCTGCGGCTGGCCGATCTCACCCAGCACGAATCCTCGATCGGGTTTCCGGCGGGACATCCGCCGATGCACACGTTCCTCGGTGTGCCCGTACGCATTCGGGACGAGGTGTTCGGCAGTCTCTATCTGACCGAGAAGTCCGACGGTCAGCCGTTCACCGAGGAAGACGAAGTCCTGGTACTGGCGCTGGCGGCCGCCGCGGGCATCGCGGTCGACAACGCGCGACTCTACGAGCAGGCACGCACCAGGCAGGCGTGGATCGAGGCGACGCGCGATATCGCGACGGAATTCCTGGCCGGTACCGAATCCGATCGGGTGCTCGGCCATGTGGTCGATCACGCGCGCGGGCTCACCGGATCGCATCAGGCGTTTCTCGCCTCGGTGCCGGTGCCCGACGAATTGCCCGGCGAGATCAGCGAATTGGTGGTCACCCAGTGGACCGGCCCCGATGCGGGCCAGGACTGGCAGACCATCCCGATCGCGGGGACGGTGGTGGGCGACGCCTTCAGCAGACGCACACCGCTGCGCTTCGACGACGTGTCGCAGGTGACACTGGGCGTCGAGTTCCCCGTGGCCGAATTGCCCGGCGCCGGACCGGCTCTCGTGCTGCCGCTGTGCACCCCCGATGCCACCCTCGGCGTCCTGGTGACGTTCCGGCCGCCGGGTTTCGCGCCGTATTCCGACGAGATGCTCGAGCTGACGGCGGCCTTCTGCGATCAGGCCGCGCTGGCGGTGCGGCTGGCCGACGCGCAGCAGCGGATGCGCGAACTCGACCTCGTCGCCGACCGCGACCGGATCGCGCGCGACCTGCACGACCATGTGATCCAGCGCCTGTTCGCGATCGGCCTCACCGTGCAGGCGACCCTGCCCAAGGCAGTGGTTCCCGAAGTGCGGCAACGGCTTTCGACGGTGATCATGGATCTGCAGGAGGTGGTGCAGGAGATCCGCACCTCCATCTTCGATCTGCACGCCAGCGGCTCCGGTCACAGCGAAGGGCTGCAGCAGCGCCTCGAGGTGGCGATCCGTCGCCAGACCTCCGATATCGCCCTGCGCGCGACGATCCAGGTGTCGGGCCCGCTGTCGGTCCTCGATCCGCAGCTGGCCGACCACGCCGAGGCGGTGGTGCGCGAGGCGGTGAGCAACGCGGTGCGCCACTCCGGTGCCGACACCGTCGCCATCGTGATCGAGGTGGCCGACGATCTGGTGATCACGGTGTCCGACAACGGCTGGGGCATTCCGAACCACGTCATCCGCAGCGGGCTGCGCAATCTCGAGCAGCGCGCGCAGGAGGCGGGCGGGTATTTCGAGGTCGGTCCGGCGAAACGCCCCGACGCCGACGGCAATCACCCCGAGATGCCGGGCACACAGCTGCGCTGGGCGGTGCCCCTGCCCCAGGACGCGCCGACGACCGGCGGGTTCGCCCTCGCCGCCGGACCCGAGACGGGCGAGGATTGAGTCAGGCCGCGGCCAGGACCACGGCGGCGTTGTTGCCGCCCATTCCCATCGACAGTTTCAGCGTCGCGCCGTCGAGCAGCGGGGTCGGGCCGTTGAGCAGTCGCGGGTGCGCGGTCGCCACAGCCGGCGCCGACGCGACGATGCCGCGCTCGTAGGACAGCGAGATCGCGGCGACTTCGACCGCCGCGCAGGCGCCTTGACAGTGCCCGGTGAGCGGTTTGAGCGCGGCGATGGCGGGCCGGTCGTCGAAGACGGTGCGCAGCACGTCGCGTTCGGCGGCATCGCACTGCCTGGTCCCGGTGCCGTGCGCGTTGTAGTACGCCACGTCGCCGGCGTCGATCCCCGCGTCGGCCAGAGCGCGCCGGACGCAGGCGATGATCTGGGTGTGGCTGGGATCGACCGAGACGACATGGAAGGCGTCGTTGGTCATCGCGCCGCCGAGCAGCCGCGCATAGGGCCGCTCGACCGCGTCGGTGAGCAGCAGCGCCACCGACGCCTCGGCCATCGTGAAACCGAGGGTGCCCTCCTGAAAGGGCCTGCAGGCGGTGAACGGGTCGGCATCGGCGATCGCGGCACCCAGACCGACGAAATGTTCGAGCATGTCGGGAGTAGCCGACAGGTCGGTGGTGATGCACAACACATCGTCGACCAGACCCGCGTCACGCCACATCTTCGCCGTCAGCAGCGCGACGGTGCCCGAACTGCACGCCGCCGACACGTTCATCGCGGGCCCGTGGAAACCGAACTCCTGCATCACCACCGAAATGGGTGTCGACGGCAGCATCCGCAGATAGTCGCGTGAGCGCCGGTGGCCCTCGTCACGACGGTAGAAATCGCGCCAATCGGCGACATCGCCCAGGGTGAACGCGTGCACGAGGCCGACGGTGCGCCCCTCCCGGCGCCACCCGCGTTCCTGCGCGTCGGCGATCGCCTCGGCGGCCGCGGCGAACACGGCACGCCCGAACAGACCGGTTCCGTAGGCTGCGTCACCACCGTCGGGAATCAGCCCGACCCAGGCGTGCTGATCACGTCCGGGCCCGTAACCGGGGTACAAACGGGCTGCCGGGT
>NZ_JBHWZY010000607.1:0-4286 GCF_042727815.1 Nocardia sp. NPDC060220 | reverse complement strand
CAAGGCGGCCAGCCGGGTCTTCTGGCGCAGTGTGAAATGGACCAGCGCGGTCTTGTCGATGCGTTCGAGGGTCGCCGCCAGCAACTGATAGGCCTTCGGCGTCGTGGAATCCGGTTCGAGGTAATAGCTCTTGTCGAACAGCACCGGGTCGATCTGATCGGACGGCACGAATTCCAGCACGGGAATCTCGTGTTTCTCCGCCGCGGGCAGTTTCGAGAAATCGGCGTCGGTCAGTACCACCTGCTCACCGTCCGGCGAGGTATAGGCCTTGTCGATATCGGAGTACTGCACAGATTTGCCACACACCTGACAGACCCGGTCATATTTGATCCGGCCCCCGTCCGTGGCGTGGACCTGGTGGAACCGAATGTCATGGTCCTCGGTCGCGGTATAGACCTTGACCGGGACATTGACCAGCCCGAAAGCGATCGAGCCCTTCCAGATCGATCTCATTCACCCATCATGGTCGAAATGTCGCGCCGGGGCGAGCAAGCGATCTCGAACAGGTGCCCGCCTGTGATCCGGCGGTGCTTGAAATCGTTGCGTCTGATCCAATTGCCGAGTGGGTGTCGAGGTGATCGTGTGCGGGATCGGGCCGGCGGGACGGGCCGTTGCCCATCGTGCGCTGGCGGCCGGGCGCGACGTCACTGTGATCGATCCACGCCCGGATCGGGGATGGACGCCGACCTATGCGGCGTGGGTCGATGAATTGCCCGGGTGGCTCGATTCCGGCGTGGTCGCGGCGGCGATCGACGAGCCGACGGCGTGGGCGGTGCGCGAGCATCGGATCGATCGCACCTATCAGGTGTTCGATACGGCGGCGCTGCAGTCGTCGTTGACGCTGCACGGCGCGACCGTGATCGCGGACCGCGCCGTGGAGGTGAACACACGCTCGGTGCGGACGGCGGGTGGGCTGACCCGTACCGGGCAGGTGGTCGACGCGCGGGGGCTGGCCCGGTCGCCGCGTCGCGCCGAGCAGACCGCCTACGGGGTGGTCGTGGACCGTACGGGACTCGAGCCGACACTGTTCATGGACTGGCGGGCCGACAACGGGGCCGATCCCGACGAGCCACCGTCGTTTCTGTACGCGATACCGCTGAGCCCCGACACCGTGCTGTTCGAGGAGACCTGCCTCGCCGGGCGACCCGCGCTCGCGCCGGACGTGTTGCGACGCCGACTCGAACATCGGTTGCGGGTGCGGGGGATCGCGCTCACCGGGGCCGAACCCGTTGAACGGGTGCGCTTTCCGGTCCAGGGCGGCATGCCGGGGCGCGGCAGATTCGGTGCGGCCGGTGGGTTGACCCACCCCGCGACCGGATACAGCGTCGCCGCCGCTCTCGCCGCCGCCGACACCGTTGTCGCGGGTGGCACGGTGTGGACGCCCAGCGCGCGGGCCGTGGCGGCCTTGCGCCGCGCCGGATTGCGCGCGGTGCTGGCTCTGCCGCCGCGCGAGGTCCCGGTCTTCTTCGAGACGTTCTTCGGTTTGCCCGCGCACCTGCAACGTTGCTATCTGTCCGGCCTCGATGACCTCGGTGGCACTCTCGCCGCGATGCGCGCGCTGTTCGCCGATCTTCCGCCGAATCTGCGCCGCACTGTCGTGACCTCGGTCGTCGGCGCGGCTCGTCGGTAGCCGACGCCGAGACCCGTCGCCGCCCGGACGAACAAGGGTGTGCCAGAGGCCCGGCGGTGCCGCCACGAAGTTGCTACGATCGCCACGCGAACGCGCCGACCCGCCAACAGGATCGGGCCGACGAGGCGGGACGGCCGGAACTACTCCGAGCCCCCGCACGTCGATATGCGCCTCGCGCGATGGTGTGACGAGTTAGGGGACAATCCGGTGTTCGAATTCACCAGGCGACGCAGTCGCTGGGTGCTCGGCGTTTTCGCGGTGCTCGCAGTGGTGCTCGGCGCACTGGGCGCGACGCTGTTCGAGCGGGTGGAGGGCGGCGGATACACCGACTCCGGGAGCGAATCCAGCCGCGCGCTGGAGGTGTTGGGCACCGAGTTCGGGCAGGCGCCGCCGAACCTGCTGCTGCTGGTGGAAACCGAGTCCTCGGTCGAGGACCCCGAATCCACCGCGGCGGCAACGGCATTGGTCGCCAACCTGCAGGAACGGGCCGGGGTCACCGAGGTGATGTCGTACTGGACCTCCCACCAGCCCGCGCTGCGCAGTGTCGACGGCAAGCAGGGCCTGATCGTCGCCAGCGTGCTCGGCAGCGAACGCGAGATAGACCAACGCGTCACCGCCATCTCCGAAGAGCTGACGGGCAAACAAGGATCGTTGCAGGTCCGGGCAGGCGGATTCGCCATGCTCATGCACGAGACGGTGCAGCAGAGCAAGACCGATATCGCCAAGGGCGAGGCCATCGCGTTCCCGCTCACCCTGATCGCGCTGCTGTTCGTCTTCGGCGGCCTGGTCGCCGCGAGCCTGCCGCTGCTCGTCGCGATCGGCACCGTGCTCACCACCATGGGCGCGCTGTGGTTGCTCACCCTGTTCACGCCGCTGGCCGTCACCGCGACCAATGTGGCGACGCTGCTCGGCCTCGGCCTGGCCATCGACTACAGCCTGCTGATCGTCAGCCGCTACCGCGACGAACTGGCCGAGGGCCGCACGCCGGCGGGCGCGGTGGCCACCACCCTGCGCACCGCGGGCCGCACCGTCGCGTTCTCCGCGCTCACCGTCGCGGTGGCGCTGGCCGGGTTGCTGTTCTTCCCGCTGCTGGCGATCCGGTCGATGGGCTACGCGGGCATCGTCGTCGCGGCACTGGCCGCGCTGGTGTCGCTCACCGCGCTGCCCGCCGCGTTGCTGCTGATCGGTACCCGCATCGACAAGGGGCAGCTCGGCTGGTGGTTCCTGCGCGCGCCGCGTCCCGCCCCGGGTGAAGGCGCCTGGCACAAGCTGGCCACGGCCGTGATGCGCAAGCCGATCTCGATCGGACTCGCCGTCACCGCGCTGCTGCTCCTGCTCGGTGCGCCGTTCCTCGGCGTGAAACTCGGATTCCCGGACGAACGCACACTGCCGGAATCGATGAACTCCCGTCAGGTCACCGAGATCGTGGCGCGCGACTTCGGCGAGAGCGACCAGCACACCCTCGTCGCCGTGCTGCCCGACAGCGCTTACAGCGCGGCGGGACTCGACACCATCGCGCGTGACATGTCCGACCTGGACAACGTCCGCCGCGTCGACACCGCCACCGGCAGCTATGCCCAGGGCGGGTTGCTCCTCGAACCCACCGCGGCCAACGCGCGGTTCCGGGTCGAGAAGGCCGTCTACCTGTCGATCGTGCCGACCACCGGTGACAGCGACGCCCTGGCGCACCTGGTCGAGCAGGTGCGCGCGGTGCGGACACCGAGCGAGTTGCTGGTCGGTGGCGTGGCCGCCGCCAATACCGACTCGGTCGCCGCGATCGAGAACGCACTGCCGTGGGCGCTCGGCTTCGTGGTGATCATGATGCTGATCGTGCTGTTCGCGCTCACCGGCAGCGTGGTGCTGCCGGTGCTGGCGGTGATCCTCAGCGCGCTGAGTTTGACCGCGACCTTCGGTGCGCTGGTGTGGATCTTCCAGGACGGCCACCTGTCCGGGGTGCTCGGTTTCACCGTCACCGGAGACCTGTCGGCAACCGTCCCGGTGATGCTGTTCGCCGCCGCCTTCGGGCTCGCGATGGACTACCAGGTGTTCCTGCTGTCGCGGATCCGGGAGGAATACGACCGGACCGGCAAGAACGAGACCGCGGTCGCGCTCGGCCTGGAACGGGTCGGACGAATCGTCACCGCCGCGGCGATTCTCATCTCCCTGGTGTTCCTCGGCTTCCTCGCCTCCGACATCACCTTCATGAAGTCCTTCGGCATCGGCCTGCCGCTGGCCGTGATCGTCGACGCCACCCTCGTGCGCGGGTTCCTGCTGCCCGCCGCGATGAAGGTGCTGGGCGACGCGAACTGGTACGCACCGGAATTCCTGCGTCGACTCCACGATCGGTGGGGCCTGGACGAGGGCGGCTCGGCTCGGTCGAAACGTGAAGTGGTGGTGCGTGATCCGCTCGCCGCACGGTCGGAGGAGGTCGTCGTCGTGGATCCACTCGCGCGGGCGGAGGCGGCGCGGGCGCAGGCGGCCCGAGCTGAGGCCGAGCGTGCCGACCCGGCGCGGGCCGAGGACGGTACGCGGGAGAACTCGCGGGCGCAGGAGAGCATTTCGGTCTCGACGGGCAGTCGCGAGACCTCGGACTGACGAGACGTCGCAGGGGCGGGCACGCCGAACCGCCGCCCGCCCCTGCGAGTTTCAGAGGTGG
>NZ_JBHWZY010000606.1:0-4289 GCF_042727815.1 Nocardia sp. NPDC060220 | reverse complement strand
GCGACCGAGGCGACCGAGGCGACCGAGGCGACCGAGGCGACCGAGGCGACCGAGGATCTCGAGTTCGCCGCCGTGAAAACAGCGTCCGCCGCAGGCACCGACGAATTGATCTCCACCACAACCGGAACGGCTTTCGGGACCGCCGCGGCTTCCGAGCAGGCGAACCCCGCCGACAGCCTCGACCAGCCGATCGTCTCGGAGCCGGTGGTTCGCGATACCTCGGCGCCGAGCGCGGCGCCGCTGGTCTCAGCGGCCGAGAGCATCGCAGCGCCGTCGGCCGAACGCACCTACCCGCACGGCCTGCGCCGCCCGTCCTCCGACAAGCCGAGCGCCCCCGGCACCCTCGAACTCATCCACAAGGCGGCCGCCGATCATCGCCGCAACGGCACCGAGCACGTCGGCCGGACCACTGGGGTCGCCGCGACTTTGCGGCGAATACCGGTCACCGCCGCCGCGCACTCCCCTGCGGGCGAAGCAACCGGTACCGACCCGGTTCCCGAGGCGACGATGCACGCCGGCACCGTCGCCCGTGACCCTGATGGCGACACTCCACCGATCACCGATCCGGTAACGGTGCACAACGATCCCCAGCCCCCCGCCGCGGAGCCGGAGCAACTGACCCTCACCGCCGAACCCGGCGAGCAACTGGCCTTGCAGCCGGCGCCCGCACCACACACCGAGCCCACCCCAGAGCCGGCCGAATCCACCGCCCCAGTCCCCGAGCGGACAGACACCACCGCCTCGACCTCAGCGCCGACGGCAGCCGTCTCGCACCCGACAACAATCCCCGCTGCCGATCTCGACGAGCCCGCGGTACCGGACCCGGTCGACCTGGACGTCCCCGACGAAGACGACGACGACCTCCCGGCCCCCGACGACTTCGACTTCGACGAAGACACCGAGGTCCGCGCCCTGGCCCGCCGCATCGCCCACCGCAGCCCCCTGCGCCTGACCCTCGACCAGATCGAAGAGATCCTCGAACTCACCGACCAGTCTTGGTCGGCCCGCAGCATCGGCAGCGAAGTCGGCGTCCCCAGCAGCACAGTCACCAACATCGTCGAATTCGCCCACAAGATCCGCCAGCCCTACGCCTTCACCGGCTGACAGCTCAGCTGTTCGGAGCGAATCAGTTCATTCGAAATCGTCGGGGAACAAGCGAAATGCCGGGTAGTTGTGGAGCGGGCGCAGCACGCGGAAATCTCGACGGTCGAGGGTGAGGATCGCGTCCGTGTCGTACTGAGCTGCCACTACGACACACACCGCATCGACCAGATCAAGATCCAAGCTGTCATACGTGGCACGAACCGTGATCGCCGCGTTCAACTGTTCGGCGTCGACTTCGGCGAGGACGATGCGGGTCTGCGCGATGCGGTCGGCGAGTGAGCCCAGAATCCGGTCAGCGATCTTGCGTCCGCCACGAACGCTGGCGACGTGATGCACTTCGGTCAGCGCCAACGGGCTGACCACCACGGCGCTGGCGGAATCGGCGGCGCGCCGCACAGCGAAGTGCTCAGGATCGGAGCGGTTGAACATCGCGAGCAATCCGGATGTGTCCGCGATGACGATCATGCAGTGCGATTCATCGCATCATGAATCTCGTCCTTGCCGATAGCCCCGCCTAGGTCGAATGTCTCGTCGTCGTTGATCAACGGTTGATCCCACCGCCGATTACGCAGCAGGTAGGCACGCAGCGCATCGCGCATGATCTCGTTCTTCGAGCGCCCTTCGTCGCGGGCCTGTGTCGCGAGCGCAGCCTCATCCTCACCGGTCAATCGCATAGTCCACGCCATGGAACTAATGGTATCAAGGATGACACCACATCAGGAGCATCCATGGAACGACGATGGCCCGCTTCCCCAGAGGGAAACGGGCCATCGCAGAAACGATCTCGATGGATCGAGGAGGGACCTTACTTGGCCTTCTCCAGGACCTCGACCAGACGCCAGCGCTTGGTGGCCGACAGCGGACGGGTCTCCATCAGCTGAACGTGGTCGCCGACGTGGGCGATCTCGTTCTCGTCATGCGCCTTCACCTTGGAGGTGGTGCGAATGATCTTGCCGTAGAGCTTGTGCCGGTGACGGTCTTCCAGCTCGACGACGATCGTCTTGTTCATCTTGTCGGAGACAACGTAGCCGCTGCGTACCTTGCGGCTGTTGCGCTCTTCGGTGTTCTCGCTCATGCCGCATCTCCCTTGCCAGCGGGCGCCGTGGCCAGGCCGAGCTCGCGCTCACGCATGACCGTGTAAATGCGCGCGATCTCGTGGCGGACGACGCGCAGTCGACGGTTGTTGTCGAGCTGACCCGTCGCCATCTGGAAGCGCAGGTTGAACAGCTCTTCCTTCGACTCGCGCAGGCGTGCCACGAGCTCTTCTTCGTTGAGCTCACGGAGCTCTGCGGCCGGTGTTTCGGTAGCCATCAGAACTGCTCCTCCCTGGTCACGATCCTGCATTTCATCGGGAGCTTGTGCATCGCGCGGCGCAGGGCCTCACGAGCGGTCTCCTCGTTGGGGTAAGACATCTCGAACATGACCCGACCGGGCTTCACGTTCGCGACCCACCACTCCGGCGAACCCTTACCGGAACCCATGCGGGTTTCGGCCGGCTTCTTCGTGAGCGGGCGGTCGGGGTAGATGTTGATCCAGATCTTGCCGCCACGCTTGATGTGGCGGGTCATTGCGATACGCGCCGACTCGATCTGACGGTTGGTGACGTAGGCGGGCTCGAGAGCCTGGATGCCGTACTCACCGAAGGCCACCGCGGTGCCGCCCTTGGACATGCCCGAGCGACCGGGGTGGTGCTGCTTGCGGTGCTTGACGCGACGGGGCATCAGCATGCGTCAGCCCTCCTTGTTCTCTGCCGGAGCCTCCGCCACTGCAGTGGCGGCGCGACCGACCTCGGTGCTGGTCGCGGTGGTGCCAGTGGCGCCGGACCGACGAGGGCGGCTCGGACGCTCGCGACGCGGGCGCTCCGGAGCAGCAGCGGCGGCGGTCAGTTCACGACGACCACCGACGATGTCACCCTTGTAGATCCAGACCTTCACACCGATGCGACCGAAGGTGGTCTTGGCCTCGTAGAGGCCGTAGTCGATGTCCGCACGCAGCGTGTGCAGCGGAACACGACCTTCACGGTAGAACTCCGAGCGCGACATTTCGGCGCCACCGAGGCGGCCCGAGCACTGCACACGGATGCCCTTGACGTTCGGCGAACGCATGGCCGACTGAATGGCCTTACGCATCGCACGACGGAACGCCACACGGTTGGACAGCTGCTCGGCCACACCCTGAGCAACCAGCTGCGCATCCGACTCGGGGTTCTTGACCTCGAGGATGTTCAGCTGAACCTGCTTCTTGGTGAGCTTCTCCAGCTCGGCGCGGATGCGGTCGGCTTCCGCGCCACGACGACCGATCACGATGCCGGGACGCGCGGTGTGGATATCCACACGGACGCGATCACGGGTGCGCTCGATCTCGACCTTCGAGATGCCTGCCCGCTCCATGCCAGTGGCGAGGAGCTTGCGGATCTGAACGTCTTCCTTCACGTATTCCGCGTACTGCTTGTCCGCGTACCAACGCGACTTCCAGTCGGTGGTGATACCGAGGCGGAAGCCATGGGGGTTAATTTTCTGTCCCATTTACTTTGCCCCTCCCTTCCGGCGGCTACGAGTGGCAGCGCCGGTGGTGGGCACGCTCTCGACCTCGATGGTGATGTGGCTGGTGCGCTTACGAATCCGGAACGCACGGCCCTGGGCCCGCGGCTGGAAACGCTTCATGGTGGCGCCCTCGTCGACAAAAGCAGTCGAGATGACCAGGGTGGCCGGGTTGAGGCCGAGGTTGTTCTCGGCGTTCGCCGCGGCCGAAGCCACGACCTTGGCCACGGGCTCGCTGGCAGCCTGCGGTGCGAACCGCAGGATCGCCAGCGCGTCCTCGACGCTCTTGCCGCGGACCAGGTCCACGACTCGACGGGCCTTCATCGGGGTGACCCGAACGTGCTTGGCGGTTGCGCGTGCAGTCGGGTTCTGAATGGTTTCAGTCATCGCCGCTTGCTCTTCCGGTCGTCCTTGACGTGGCTCTTGAACGTCCTGGTCGGCGCGAACTCACCGAGCTTGTGGCCGACCATGTTGTCCGAGATGAACACCGGGACATGCTTGCGACCGTCGTGGACGGCGAAAGTGTGCCCGATGAAATCGGGGATGATGGTCGAGCGACGCGACCAGGTCTTGATGACCTGCTTCGTGCCCTTTTCGTTCTGCACGTCCACCTTCGCGAGGAGGTGGTCGTCGACGAACGGGCCC
>NZ_JBHWZY010000605.1:0-4292 GCF_042727815.1 Nocardia sp. NPDC060220 | reverse complement strand
CTCCTCTACCGGGATGCCCAGACGGTTCAGGGATCGGATTTCGCGCACCAGGCGGACGGTGTGGTCGTCGTATTCGCGGAAGCCGTTGGGGTGCCGTTCGGGTGCGACCAGCCCGAGTGCCTCGTACCGCCTGATGGCCTTGGGGCTGAGCTGAGCCAGCCGCGCGAGCTCTCCGATCCTCATGCAGCGAATGTAAACGCTGCCCCCAGGGGCAAGGTCAAGTGAGAGTTCACATTGCCTATCGGCGGTCGGTGAGCCATTCTGAAAAGGGCAAGGGACGCACCGGATTTCGCAGGGGGTCGTGACCGAATGCCGAATGGACCGAAAACGCTGACGCGGTACACGATCGAGGAAGAGCATCGGCATCCCGGTTCGTCGGGGGAATTCTCCGCGCTGGTGAATGTGGTGGCAACGGCGGCGAAGATCATTGCCAATCAGGTGACTCGCGGGGCGATCATCGGGTCGGGGGTCGAGGACGAGACGTCGGTGAGTGGGCGGCTCGATGTGTTGACTGATGAGATCATGGTGGGGCAGACGCAGTGGTCGGGGCATCTGTCCGGGTTGTTGTCCGAGCAGCATGCGACGGTGCTGCCCGCGACGCAGCGCCGGGGGAAGTACCTGCTGGCGTATGACGCGTTGGACGGGTCGAGCAATATCGACGTGAATCTGCCTGTCGGTTCGATTTTCAGCATTCTGCGGGCGCCGGAAGCGGTGGTCGCCGGCGACGCCGAACCTGCCGACACCGACTTCCTGCAGCCGGGAGTGGAGCAGGTCTGTGCGGGGTTCACCCTGTACGGGCCCGCCACGATGTTGGTCCTCACCACGGGCAGTGGCGTCGACGGGTTCACCCTCGATCGGGAGATCGGTGCGTTCGTGCTGACTCATCCGCAGATGCGAATCCCGCAGGACACCTCGGGTTTCGCGATCAATGCCGCGAACGAGCGGTTCTGGGAGCGGCCCGTGCGCCGGTATGTGCTCGAGTGCCTGGAGGGAGTCGAAGGGCCACGCGGGCGCGATTTCAATATGCGGTGGGTGGCGTCACTGGTGGCCGATACCTTCCACATCCTGACCAGGGGCGGGCTGTATCTGTACCCGCGCGATACGCGCAATCCCGCACAGCCGGGCCGAGTCTCGCTGCTGTACGGGGCGAACCCGATCGCGTTCATCGTCGAGCAGGCAGGCGGGGCGGCCACCACCGGGCACGAGCGCATGATGGAGGTTCCCCCGGCCCAGGTGCATCAGCGGGTGCCGTTCATCTTCGGTTCCCGCAACGAGGTGCTGCGCATCGAGCGATATCACCGGGAACCGGACGCGGGCAAGCGGTTCGACAGTTCACTGTTCGGAACGCGGTCATTGTTCCGGCCCGCCAAACACGATCAGCGCACGTAGATGCGCGATCGGCACAGTGCTTCGCGGGCGATCAGGCCGGGTCCTGGTCGCGTTCTTGCTGTTGCCTGCGGGCCTCGCGACGTTGCTGTTCGGCACGCTCGCGCAAGCCGCGCAGGAAGGCCTCGTCGTCGTCGGGATTCGACGCGACCCGGCGACCGGGGCGATCGTATTCACCGAACCGGGTATTCGAGACAGGTCCTGACTCGCCGACCGGCCTGCCCGCGAACAACCACAGCAGCGCACCGATCGTCGGGATCAGCACGACGACGATGATCCACCCCATCTTCGGTAGGTGCCGGATGCCCGCGTCGGGGCTGGTGATGATGTCGACCAGGCAATACACCCACAGGGCGAGAGTCAGAAAGCCGATGACGGCGTAAGGCATTCGGCGATTATTCCACGCCCACTCGCACGGTGGATCCGTAGTGGTCGGTGACCACCGACATCAGTCGGGCAGGAGCGGGACCGAGAGACCTTCGCCGCTGCGCAGGAGTGCGGCGCGGGTGACGGCGGTGGAACCGAAGCGGCGCCGCAGGTCGTCGAGAGTGGCGTCGAGGGTGTTCTCGGCGCGCGCGTCCAGCGGCAGGGTGAGTTGCATGGTGTCGGCGTCGTCGAGGTTGGTCAGCGAGAGGCCGATCAGGGTGATGCCGCGTTCGATGATCAGCGGTTGAGCGGCGTGCAGCAGCAGGCGGGCGGCGTGGCGGATCGCGGTGGAGGCATCGGTGGCTTCGACGAGAGTGTGCGATCGGGTGGCGCGGGTGAAATCGTCGAAACGTAAGCGCAGCACCACCGTTCGGCAGACGCGGTCGGCGGCGCGCAGGCGGCGGCCGAGGCGGTCGGTGAGGCCGTCGAGGTAGGCGGCGATCTCGTCGGGGTCACGGGGGCGGCGGCCGAGGGCGCGTTGGGCGCCGATCGAGCGCCGTCGTTTGCCGGTTTCCACGCGGCGTGGATCGCGAGCCAAGGACAGGGCGAACAGGTGACGGGCCGCGGCGGGGCCGAGGATGGCGCGCAGGTGGGGTTCGCCGAGTTCGGCGAGCTGGCCGATGCGGGTGATGCCGTTGGCGTGCAATGACGCCGAGGTGACTTTGCCGACGCCCCATAATCGCTCCACCGGCAGTGGATGCAGGAAGTCGAGCTCCTTGCCGGGTTCGACAAGGCGTAACCCGTCGGGTTTGGCGACGGCGGAGGCGACCTTGGCGAGGAATTTGTTGCGTGCGATGCCCACGGAGATGGGCAGGCCCACCCGGCCGGCCACCTGCGCGCGCAGCCGGTGCCCGATGTCGATCGGTACGCCGCTGATCCGGCGTAACCCGCTGACGTCGAGGAACGCCTCATCGATCGAGATCCCCTCCACCACCGGGGTGGTGTCGTGGAATACCGCGAACACCGCTTTGCTTGCCTCGGCATAGGCCGACATCCGTGGCGGCACCACGATCGCGTGCGGACACAGGCGCAGCGCCTGGCCCGCGTTCATCGGTGTGCGGATCCCGAACGCCTTGGCCTCGTAGCTGGCCGCCAACACCACCCCGCCACCCACGATGACCGGTTTGCCACGCAGCCACGGCTGGTCACGCTGCTCGACCGAGGCGTAGAACGAGTCGAGGTCGGCGTGCAGGATCGAGGCCTCGGCGCGGGACTGGATACGCGGGCGACGCGGGGCGGCGGAATCGGACACGAACATATGTTCGCATCGGGGTCCGACGAGTTCGGCCTTTCAGGGTGTGGAGATAGCCCTGGCCTGCAGGTTTTCGGCGAACTCGCGCGCGGCGGTGAGGTCGGTGGCGTCGGGGTGGCCTTTGCGGATACCGCCCACCAGGCGCAGCGGCAGCCAGGTGTCGAAGCCCCTGCAGTCGAAGGCGTCGACCACGTCGAAGCCCTTCTTCTCGATGTCGCGGGTCAAGGTGGTGACGTAGCGGCGAAACGGCGGTTCCGGGAATCCACTGGTGCGGAACACGAACGCTTTGCCCTGGTGTCCGGCCGGCAGGGAGGCGATGAACCGGCGCAGTTCCGGATGGAAAGCCATGTTGTAGATGCCCGAGCCGAAGCCGACGAGGTCGTAGTCGGCGAGCCCGGCCGGATCGATGTCGGCGGGGGCGACGACCCGTCCGCCGAGCACCTGGCCGATGGTTTCGGCGACGCGCTGGGTGTTGCCGTGCGACACCGACTTGCACACGAGGATGACCTTCATGGGGATGGTCCTTTCGTTCCGCTGCGTTGCTGGACACCCTCGGAGACACCGCTCAGGTTCCCAGCGTGACATGCAGGTGCTGTGCCCTCCGTCACAGCGTGCGTTCGGCCGCGATGTCGAGAATGCGCACGACGTCGATGGACTGCAGTTTGTCGGGGTTGCGGATCGCGTAGAGCCCGGTGACGAGGTCGTCGGTCAGCTCGACCACCAGCACGGTATCGAGATCGCCGTTCTTCGATCGGGCGATCACCGTGGGCTGCGCGTTGAAACTGCCGAATTCGACTGTCGCGCCCGCCATCGAGTTCTGGGTCAGCCCGATCAGGAACCGCGCCACGGGCTCGGCGCCGATGATCGGGCGGCGCGCGGCACTCACACGGCCACCGCCGTCGGAGATCTGGAGGACGTCGGGCGCGAGTACCGCCATGAGGGCGCTGACGTCGCCGGTGTTGGTGGCCAGCAGGAAGCGGCCGATCACCGCGCGGCTGGTGTCGGAGTCCGGTTGGAAGCGCCGTCGCCGCGACGCGACATGCGCGCGGGCCCGGTGGGCGATCTGCCGCACGGCGGAGTCGGATTTATCGATCATCTGCGCGATCTCGCGATGGCTGTGTCCGAACACCTCCGACAGCACGAACACCGCGCGCTCGGTGGGACCGAGAGTTTCCAGCACGAGCAGCATCGCCATCGACACCGATTCGGCCAGCAACACATCCTGCCC
>NZ_JBHWZY010000604.1:0-4324 GCF_042727815.1 Nocardia sp. NPDC060220 | reverse complement strand
CGCACATACCGGATCGCGACCATTCCGGGCGACGGAATCGGCGTCGACGTGACCGTCGAGGCGGTGAAGGTGCTCGACCGGGTCCTGCCGGGAATCAGCTGGACCGAGTTCGACTGGTCCTGTGAGAACTATCTGCGGACCGGCGCGATGATGCCCGCCGACGGGCCCGAGCAGCTCGCCGGGTTCGACGCGATCCTGCTGGGCGCCGTCGGGTTCCCCGGGGTACCCGACCACATCTCGCTGTGGGGCCTGCTGATTCCGCTGCGGCGCGCCTTCGGCCAGTACGTCAACCTGCGGCCGGTACGACTGCTGCCCGGCACGGAATCGGCGCTGCGCGACCGCACCGCCGAGGACCTCGACATTCTCATCGTGCGGGAGAACTCCGAAGGCGAGTACTCCGAGATCGGCGGCATCCACAACCCGGGCAGGCCGGACGAATTCGTGTTGCAGGAATCAGTGTTCACCCGCACCGGCTGCGAACGGATCATCCGCTATGCGTTCGACCGCGCCGCCGAACGCTCGGGCAAGCTCTGTTCGGCGACGAAATCCAACGGGCTCATCCACTCGATGCCCTACTGGGACAGCATTGTCGAGCGCGTAGCCGAGGAGTACCCGACGGTGCGGACCCGGCAGATGCACGTCGACGCCCTCGCCGCCGAAATCGTGCTCCACCCCGATCGCCTGGATGTGATCGTGGGCTCGAACCTGTTCGGCGACATCCTGTCCGACCTCGCCGCGGCCGTCACCGGCGGACTCGGGCTCGCACCCTCGGGCAACATCAACCCCGCGGCGGACGCGCCGTCGATGTTCGAGGCCGTGCACGGTAGCGCGCCCGACATCGCGGGCATGGGCATCGCCGACCCCGTCGCCCAGATCCTCGCCGGGGCGATGCTGCTCTCCCACCTGGGCGAGCACACCGCGGCCGCCGCCGTCGACCGCGCGGTCTGCGATGTCCTCGCCGCGGGTACGGTCCGCACACCGGACCTGGGCGGCACCGCCACCACCGCCGAGCTGGGCACCGCCATCGCCGACCGCGCCGCCGAGCTGGCGAACGCCCTCACCGAAGCGTGAACCCCGCCGGCTTCTCCCCCGCCGCTGACCGCCCGGACGTCGGGGCATCCAGCCCGGCAGACCTGCGGGTCACCCACTCGTGACGCCCGAACTGCGCACCGAGCGGCACGCGTGTGCGTGAGCACAACGTCATCGCGCGGCAACTGCCCAGAAAATCGCAGGCAATCGGTGGTGCGCACGATGAGTCCCAGTATCGGTGATGGGTCCTCGGAAGGCGGAACGTGGTGACGAGCGCACGGGTGGGCGTAGTTGCGGCGGTGCAATGTGGGCTGGGGCTGGTGCGCGCGCGAATAGCCGCCGAGCTCGAGCCGATCGCGGTGCGTGAACGACCCGTGGCCGAGGCCGTGGGGGCAACCCTGGCTGTCGCCCTCGCGGCGGGCACTCCCCTGCCGCGGGTGGACAGCGCCGCCATGGACGGTTACGCGGTGGCGGGCCCCGGACCGTGGTGGCGGCTACACCAGCAGGTCAGCTACGCCGGGCGCGGCTGCTCGGTGGTGCTGGCGCCCGGCGAGGCGGTGCGGATCGCGACCGGCGCGGCTACCCCGCTGGGTACCACGGCGACTTTGCGCGACGAACACATCGTGACCACCAGCGTGTCCGGCAAACCGGTGGTGATGCGCGCGCCCGGCGCACCGGTGCGCGACGACACCCGCCGCCAAGGCGAACACTGGAGCAGCGGAACGGAATTGGCGCGCGCTGGGGCCCGCGTCTCACCGGCCCTGGCTTCGGCGGCCCTCAGCGCCGAAGCCGAAACTGTCACCGTGCGTGGACCTTTGCGCGCCGATGTGGTGATGACCGGTGACGAGATCCGCGCTGTCGGCCCGCTCGGTCCGGGCGAAACCCGCGACTCCCTCGGCCCGGTCATGCCGGAGTTCTTGCGCTGCTGCGATATCGAGAGCACCGGCCTGTGGCACCTCGCCGACAGCCGCGACCTGCTGCGCTCCTGGCTCACCCTGAAATCCCACGCCGACTTGGTCGTCATGGTCGGCGCCACCGGTCGCGGCGCCGCCGATCACCTGCGCACCCTGCTGGCCGACCTCGGCGCGCGCATCATCGTCGAACGGATAGCGATCCGCCCCGGTGGCTCCACCCTCGTCGCCCAGCTCCCCGACGGCCGAGTCCTGCTCGGTCTGCCCGGCAACCCCTTCGCCGCCGTCGCGGCCCTCTTGGCCGTCGGCCCGGCCATCGTCGACGCCCTCACGCTGCGCACGCCCGGCCCCACCATGTGGGGCCGCCTCTCCGACGCCGGCGTGATGGAAGGCGAAGCCACCCGGATAGTCGGCGTCCAGCAACACCCCGGCGGCGTCTGGCGCAGCACAGGCCCCGCTCACACCCCTCACCTGGCCGGTCTCATCCCCTGCCAAGCCCTGGCCATCCTGCCGCCCGGCACCGGCCGAGGCTCCCTCGTCGAACTCCTTCCCCTCCCGCACTGACCCGACAGCGCTGCCGCACAACAGAAACGGCCCCGGAGTGGAAGTCCACACCGGGGCCGTACCCTGCTCGGATCAGCCGTGTTGCGGCGGCTGCCAGGGGCGACCGTAGGGGTCGTCCGGGCGCGGGGCGGGGTGTTCCGCCGGGGCGATCGGAGGTGGGGTCGGAAGTTCCGGGTCCCCCTTGGCCACCGAGGTTTTGGGCCGGGGTACGGGGGAATCGAAACCTTCGACGGGGGTGCGGGCGGTGGCTTCCGCGGCGCGGACTGCTTCGGCGATCTTGGGGTCCGAGGCGGTTTCGAACCAGTCGGCCACGTCGGTGTCGTCCTCGATCTTCACCGGGGCTTCGTCGGCGGACGGTTCGTAGCGGAAGACACCGTCCTCGCCCTTGGTGGCGAAGTTCTGGGCGAAGCCTTCGAGCGCCTTGCCGAAATCGCTGGGGACCAGCCACACCTTGTTCGCATCGCCCTTGGCCACCATCGGCAGGGTCTGCATGTACTGGTAGGCAAGCAGTTCCGGAGTCGGCTTGCCGTTCTTGATGGCGGCGAACACCTTCTCGATCGCCTTCGCCTGCCCCTGGGCCTGCAGGTAGGAGGCGGCGCGTTCGCCCTGGGCGCGCAGGATGCGGCTCTGGCGTTCACCCTCGGCCGACAGGATCGAGGACTGCTTGCCGCCCTCGGCGGTCAGGATCGCCGCCTGCTTGGCGCCCTCGGCGGTCTTGATCTGCGCTTCGCGGTTACCTTCGGCGGTGAGGATCGTCGCGCGCTTCTCGCGATCGGCCTTCATCTGCTTCTCCATCGATTCCTGGATCGACGGCGGCGGATCGATGGACTTGAGCTCCACCCGGGCCACCCGAAGGCCCCAGCGGCCGGTGGCCTCGTCGAGCACACCGCGCAGCTGGTTGTTGATCTGATCGCGCGAGGTCAGCGTCTCTTCCAGGGTCATGCCACCGACCACATTGCGCAGCGTGGTGACGGTGAGCTGCTCGACCGCGGCGATGTAGTTGCTGATCTCGTAGACAGCGGCCTGCGGGCTGGTGACCTGGAAATACACCACCGAGTCGATCTGCAGGGTGAGATTGTCCTGGGTGATCACCGGCTGCGGCGGGAACGACACGACCCGCTCGCGCAGATCCACCTTCGCGCGGACACGATCGGCGAACGGGACGAGGAACGTCAGCTGACCGGACACGGTGCGCGAATACCGCCCGAGCCGTTCGATCACCGCCGCCTCGGCCTGCGGGACGAGAGCGATCGATTTGAACACCACCACCACGACCAACAGGACGAGGACGGCGGCCACGATCAAGGCAACCATTGCTAGGGACCCTTCCAGACGACGGCGGTCGCGCCATCGATCTTCATCACATAGACAGTCACACCGGCTTCGTACACTTCACTCGGGTCGAGCGGACGCGCGGTCCAGACCTCGCCGCCGAGCTTGACCTGACCCGAATACTCCGCGACCTGCTCGAGCACCAGCGCCGACTTCCCCGGCAGCGCATCGGCATTCGTCGGAGTGGGCGGCGGGGTACCGAACTTGCGGCGCAACAGCGGGCGCACCCCGACGAACAGCACACCGGCCATCGCGGCGAACACCAGGGCGTCTCCCCAGACCGGAAGGTCGGTGGCGGCGCTGATCCCCGCGGTGCCGAGTGCGGCCACCCCGAGGGTGAGCAGCGTGAGGTCCCCGGTGAGCATTTCCGCCGCCGCGAGAACGATGCCCGCGATCAGCCAGACTATTGCGGCCACCCTGCCAGCCTAGCCTCGATGACCGGTTCGGGGGCGGGCTCGCGTAATCGCCGCCTCCCGGTGCGCCGATAC
>NZ_JBHWZY010000603.1:0-4343 GCF_042727815.1 Nocardia sp. NPDC060220 | reverse complement strand
GATCGGGTGCGGATCGGGCGTGATGTTGATGATGTTCCACTGCTCGACGGTGCCCTGCCGTGGCATTTCGATCTCGGGACTGGTGAAGGTGAGGTTGTTGAGCGACATGATCGCCGGCGGCACCCGCAGTTCGTAGGGCTGACTCACGGTGACATCGCGAATGACCGTCGGCGTCTCGATCGGCGGAACCATCGGCGGCTGAAATGCCCCGCCGCGCAACCGTTGCGGCACGCCGCCGGACCAACCCGGCCGATCCTGCACCCGGAACTGGCAGAACCTCGGCATCGCGACCTCGCCGAGGATCGCGGCTTGGGATACCGGTGCCTCGTCGTTGCACAGCTCCACGGTCTCGCCCGGCGCCAACTCGGCGAAGTCGACGAGCACGTCCACCCGTTCGCCCGGTGACAACCGCAACTCGCGGACGGCGACCGCGGCGTCGAGCAGCCCGTGATCGCCGCCGATCACCCAGAACCGCATCCGGTTGCCGAAGAACAGATTCCACACACTGAACGACGCCGCGTTGAGCACCCGGAACCGGTACAGACCACGGGCGACCGGCAGGTACGGCCAGATCTTGCCGTTGACCAGACCGATGTCGCCCACCGCACCGCCCTCCCATCCGCCTGCCGGCACGATCGGAGTCGAACGGACCGACTGTTGCCCAGCGGCGGTGAACAGTTTCTCCTGCAGGACGAGGGGAATCTCGAACTCGCCTGCGGGCAGGCCGAGCGGATTGCCGGGTTCGCCGGTGTCGAATTCGTCGCGCAGCAGCAGCATTCCGGCCAGCCCGGCGTAGACGTTGAGTCGGGTGATACCCATGGCGTGGTCGTGATACCAGAGGTGTCCTGCGTCCTGGGCCAGCGGGAATTCGTGGTCGATGCCTCCGCCGGGATAGACGAGTTGCTCCGGGTGCCCGTCGCTGTCGGGCGGTGTCACACCTCCGTGCAGGTGCAGCGATGACGGTGCGGCGGTGCGGAAACTCGCTGTGACGCCGTGCAGGCTGGTGTCGACGTCGTCGGCGAGCGGGTGGGTGGTCAGCCGATTCTCGAACCGCAGCCGCAGTGCTGTGCCCACCGGATGCTCGATCGTGGGGCCCAGATAGCTCAGGCCGTTGTAGCCGAGTGCCGCCGATTCCGGCAGGTCACGGTGGAAGCGATGGGTGGTGGTCGAGGCGATGAGATCGAGCCGGGTACCCCGCAGCACGGGCAGCCGGGGTAGCTCGTCGACGAACGGTTCGACCTGCGGGGAATGAAACAACAGTGGACTTCGTACGCCGGGCGGGACGGCCGAGACCGGTATTTCGAGCAGCGCCGCGCCGAGCAGACCCGCCCCCGCCGCGCGTAGCAACCGGCGGCGGTCGATCGGATGTTCCATGGTCGAACCCTTTCCGGGCGGCACCGTTGCCCACCCGAACGGGGCGACCATACCACCGGGTACGGCTATCCATACCAAATCGAATGGAACCGGCCGGGTCGATCCCCGGTGCGTGAAACACCCGCGCACCGGGGCGAACTCACGAATCGACCGACTGGGTGAGGCCGTAGACCATGGTGCCGCCGACGCTGACCACGGTGTAGTTCGCCTCGACCCAGACGGCGATAGAGGAGGCGGACTCACACCCCCTTGACCGCGGTTCGGTCCATGAACCCGAACAGGTACCCGGCCACCCGCCGCATCTGAATCTCCTCCGCCCCCTCGGTGATGCGGTAGCGCCGATGGTGCCGATAGATGTGCTCGAAGGGCTTGTGCCGCGAGTAGCCGAGACCACCGTGCACTTGCATGGCCCGGTCGGCGGCTTCACAGCACAGCCGGTTGGCCCAGTAGTTGCACATCGAAACCTGTTCGGAGGCAGCGAAAGTGCCGTAGGTGTCCATGGACCAGGCGGTCTTGTGGACGAGCGCGCGCAGCATCTCGCACTGTGTGTGCAATTCCACCAGCGGGAATTGGACGGCCTGATTGACTGCCAGCGGCTTGCCGAAAGGCTTGCGCTCCTTGGCGTAGGCGACGGACTGGTCGATGCAGTACTGCGCCGCACCGAGACTGGAGGCCGCTTGGCGGATCCGGTTCTCGTTGAAGAAATGCTGGACGACGCCGAGCCCGAGACCCTCCTGCCCGAAGATCGCCGAACTCGGGACCCGCACCTCGGTCAGCGAGATGCGCGCGTGGTCGGTGGGCATGTTGAAGGTCCAGAGGTACTCCTCGATCCGGAAGCCGGGCGCGTCGGTCGGCACCAGGAACGCGGTGATGCCGTGTCCGTCGCCGGGTCGCCCCGCGGTGCGGGCGAAGATCAGATCGGCGTCGGCGATGTGGACTCCGGTGTTCCAGGTCTTGGCCCCGTTGATGATCCAGTCCTCGCCCGCCCGGACAGCGGTGGTCGCCATATGGGTGGCGTCGGAACCGTGCTCGGGCTCGGTGATGCCGAAGGCGAAGAACTTGGTGCCCGCGGCCAGTCCGTCCACCCACTGGGCCCGCTGGGCCGGGGTGCCGTACTCGAGCATCAGCAACAGACCCACATTGTTGGCGACGATGGCGTGTTCGTTCTGCAGGTCGCAATGCAGACCGAGCCCCCGGCCGGCCAGGTGCTCGCGAATCACGGCCATCCCGAGATTGGTGCCGTCGCGCCCGCCGAACTCGCGCGGGAAGGCATAGCGGTAGTGGCCCGCGGCATCGGCACGACGACGCGCTTCGGCCAGTACTCGCTCCCACTCCGCGGTCGGCAGGCCGCCACGGTCCCAGTCGGTGCGGGCGTCCTCACGGCGGTGGTCGAAGAAACGAATGTTGTCGGCCTGCTGCTCGAGCGGGACGATCTCGGCTTCGATGAAAGCATCCAGCTCGGTCAGATATCCGGCCAGATCTTCGGGCAGTTCGAAATCCACTGTCTCTCCTAACCTTTCGCCTCGGGGCGAATCTGCATGAGCAGGTCCCACTCGATTTCCGAAACACGACGTCCGCTGGCGGCCATGACGATGTCGCGCACGCTGCCGTCGACATGCGCGGCGGCCTGGGCGGCCAGGCCGACGCCCCAGGCCAGCGTGCCCATCACCTTCCACCAGCGGAATCTGTCGAGGTCGAAGTCACTGCCCGCGGCCTGGTAGCCGCGCAGGAAGCTCGCGCGGTCGGCGAAACCGCCGAACTCTCGTTCGTCCGCACCGAAGCGCCACATCCGCAGCGCGGGCCAGGCGACGTCACGCATCGGGTCGCCGAAACGCTGAGCGCCCTCCCAATCCAGCACGGCCCGCAAACCGTCGGCGGCGACGACGATATTGCCGTTGCGCAGGTCGGTATGCAGCAGCGCGGTGCGCGGCGGCGGGCCAGGGAGCCGCTGTTCCAGCCAGCGCAGCGCCAGCTCGAACACCGGCCGGTCGCCGACCAGCACACGCACGTCCGCCTCGGCCGCGGCGAATAGGGCGGCGGCCGGATCGTCGCCCGCGGCGGACATGGTGCGCGGAGCGGCGGCCGGATCGATGGCGTGCAGCCTGCCCATCGCCTCGCCCCACTCGCGGGCCACCGTCTCGGCGTTGCCCGCGGCCGCGATGAGGCGTAATACCCTGCGCGGGACGGTCTCCCCGGCCACGTGCTCGCTGACAACGAACGGCTCGCCCACCACGGCCGGATCCGCGCAGACCGCCACCACCGCGGGCACCGCCACTCCGTGCGTGCGCGCCAGCTCACGCACCGCCGCCTCATCCTCGACCGACATGATCTGCACGGCGGCAGGCACGAGCGTGGCGACCAGCTTGCGGGCCCGCTCCCCCTCGACGTGCGCGGTGAAGCCGACATTGCGTCGGCGCGCACCGGCCGAAAGGTACTCCAGCTCGTCTACTCGCGTAGGCGCGGCCCAGGTCCGGGTCAGGAACTCGGCCAGACCTGCGACGAGATCGGTGGTCACTGCCCCTCCCAGCTGTCGTAACCGGGTTTGGCGATCGCCAGGTCGGCGCGCACCACCTCGACAAGCGCCTGCCACAAGGCGCGCTCGTCGTCGGCTGCGGCGAGCAGTTCGTGTTCATGCCGCGTCGCCGCCGGCGCGAGATCGATCTCGCGCCGCACGATCCTGGCCAGATTCGCCCCCACCCGCGCACGGTGCTGCAGCGCGGGTGGCAAGGCCGGCAGCAATGTGCTCTCCAGTAGCTCGGCCAGGGACTCCAGCAGCTCGGCTGCGGGTGGTTGATTCTGCACAGTGACACCTCTGGCGCTGCCGCCATCGTGAACGAACTCAGCGTTTTGACTCGAAGGTGAAGCTACGGCAGATCGCGCAACGAGACAATAAGAGACTCAAAGCCTATGTATCTCACGGCTTGGCGTGTTAGACATACCGCCAACGGCAAGGAGGCGGTTGTGACACG
>NZ_JBHWZY010000602.1:0-4345 GCF_042727815.1 Nocardia sp. NPDC060220 | reverse complement strand
GCCCACGCACCCGACACCGACCTCGACGATCTGCGCGCACGGCTGGCCGCGGCACGACTACCGGAGCCCGAGACTGCCTATCGCGCCGCGCCCGACCCGCGCCGATGGGAGCAGGGGGTCCCGCTCGCCGACCTCGTCGAGGTCGTGAACTACTGGCGCACCGAATACAACTGGCGGTCGTTCGAAGAGCGCCTCAACCGGATCGGCCAGTTCCGCACAACCATCGACGGTCTGGAAATCCACTTCCTGCACCGCCGATCCACGCGCGCCGATGCCACCGCGCTGATCATGACGCACGGCTGGCCGGGCAGCATCGCCGAGTTCACCGATGTAGTAGACGAGTTGGCGGATCCGCAGGACGCGGACGCGCCGGCGTTCCACGTTGTCGTTCCCTCGCTGCCCGGGTTCGGTTACAGCGACAAACCGGCCACCACAGGCTGGGGGACCGAGAAGATCGCGGCCGCCTGGGTAGAGCTGATGACAAGGCTCGGCTACAACAGGTTCCTGGCTCACGGCGGCGACTGGGGAGGCAATATCACCACGGTTCTCGGTGGCAGATTCCCGGCGCATGTTCTCGGCATCCACTCGACGTTCGCCGAGGCACCGCCCGGGTTGACGACGGACGGGCTGACAGCCGCCGAGCGCACCTGGACCGAGGAGACTCGCGATTTCTGGCGGCACCGCGCGGCATACGCGAAGCAGCAGGCGACGCGACCGCAGACCATCGGCTACTCGCTCGTCGACTCACCGGTCGGACTCCTGGCCTGGATCCTCGACAAATTCGCCGAGTGGACAGACACCGAAGACAGCCCGTTCGAGACGATTTCCATTGACCGGGTTCTCGACAACGTCACGCTGTACTGGCTCACGCGGACCGGCGCATCGGCCGCTCGTATCTACTACGAAAGCCACAACTCGCTCGACCCCGAACTTCGTGTCGACGTTCCATCGGCAATCACCATGTATCCACGTGACGTCGACAAGTGCCCGCGGGTCTGGGCGCAAGAGCGGTACCGGCAGATCGTCCGATGGGGATCGCCCGCCAGCGGGGGACATTTCCCGTCGCTGGAGGTTCCCGAGTACTTCGTCAAGGACCTGCGGGAAGGTCTCGCAGCTGTGCTGGCCGCCAGGGTAGTGACTACTTGACATAATGTGCCTTATCGGCGTTTGAAGGCGGCCTGTCGGAAGGGGTTTTTGCGAATGTTTGCCGTGCATGCATAGTTGCATCGCATACTGACAGGCACTCGCTGTCGCTTCCCTGGATTGCCGCGTCGGTGTGCGCACTTCAGTACTCGCGAGCTCGATTGGCCACATCCTGGGACATCCGAAGGAAAAGCTGGCGAATCCGGATAATTCTCGGCCTGGTCGATTCATGACCGTTCCCGGCGAATGTGCTCATCGGCGAATCTGGGCCCGTATCCTCGATAAGCCGAACCGGCCGCCCAAGGCTCCGGCACTCCCCCTCCCACTTCCCCGGCTTCAATTCGTCACAGTGACGAAACTATCTAAGGTGCCTGGACGGCACACCGCATAGCTTTTATCGCGTGATGCGGTGTGCCATAGAGGATCAGACCAAAACGGCGGTGAGCCGGCGCGATTCGGTGGCCTTTTCGGAGCTGGTTTCCGGTGCGTTGTCGGCGTCGGCGGTGAGGTACTTATCGGGCAACGACAGTTTGGCGATGGTGCGCAGGGTCAGCGCGTACTGACGGACCAGGCTGCCGGTGGTGTACGGCAGGCGATATTCGGCCGCGAGCTTGCGCACTTCACGCTGAATTTCGGGCAGCCGGTTGCTCGGCAGGTCCGGGAACAGGTGGTGTTCGATTTGATGACTGAGCGTGCCGGAAAGGATGCGCATCAGGGGACCGACGTCGATATTCGCGCTGCCCAGGTATTGGCGCAGATACCATTCGCCACGGGTCTCACCCTCGATATCGCGCTTGGTGAATTTCTCCGCGCCGTCGGGGAAATGTCCGCAGAAGGTGATGATCTGCTCCCACACATTCTTGGTGAGGTTGGCGGTGACGTTCGCGCGGATCGTCGATTTCCAGTTCCGGCCGGTTACCGCCGGGAAGATCACATAGTCCTTGAGCAGCTGCTTACCTGCCTTCTGGGCGATCTCGTCGCGCGCCTGCCGGAACTTCTTCTTGTCCTTCTTGCCCGCCAGCACACGCGGGATCTCCAGGTGGTACACGCACATACCCAGCTCGTACAGCAGTGACACCGGGACGAGGTAGACGAAGTTGCCCAGGTGGTACGGACGCCAGCGCCGGTCACGGGTGATGCGGAGCAGCCCGTACCCTTCGTCGGGGTCCAGCCCGAGCACATTGGTGAAGACGTGGTGGCGGTAGTTGTGCGCTTCCTTCCAATGGGCGGCGGGCATGGAATGGTCCCATTCCCAGGTGGTGGAGTGGATTTCCGGGTCGTTCATCCAGTCCCACTGGCCGTGCATGACGTTGTGCCCGATCTCCATGTTCTCGAGCACCTTCGACAAGGTGAGCAGGCCTGTCCCCCACCACCAACTGCTTTTCCGACCCGAGTCGATCAGCACGAGCCGGGCGGCTATCTCGCATGCTCGCTGAACGCGGATGACGGTCTTGATGTATTTCGCGTCGCGTTCACCCAGGCTGGATTCGATCTGTCTGCGCAACGCGTCCAGGCGTTGCCCGAACTCTTCGATGTCGGTCGGCGAGAGATGCGTGTACGCCTCGACGTCAGATATAGCCATCTGCTGTGTTCAACCCCTGTTCCGGTGCCGCGCGCCGGGCGCGGTCCAGGTGAGAATACGAACTCGACGGGGTTGGTTCGGTACTGTGCGTGGTATTTAGTTAGACGTAACAGCCGGAAGTGCCGGAATGGGTGTCAGTGACTACTGGCGGCGGGTTCGTAGATCTTGTCCACCTCGGTGGCGTACTTCTTCATGACCTCTGCTCGCTTGAGCGACATCTTCGGTGTCAGTTCGCCGGTGGCCTCGGTCCAGTCGACGGGCAGGATGCGGACCTTCTTGATCGCCTCGGCATGGGACACCTTCTTGTTGGTGTCGGCGAGGGCCGCATCGATCTCCGCGACGAGATCCGGGTTGTCGATCAGAGCCTCGTTCGTGGTGTCGGCGGGCAGGTTGTGGCTTTGCTTCCAGGCCGGGAGTGCTTCGGGGTCGAGGGTGATCAGGGCACCGACGAACGGACGGCCGTCACCGACCACCATCGCCTGGCTGATCAGCGGGTGGGCGCGCAGCGAGTCTTCCATCAGGCCCGGGGAGACGTTCTTTCCGCCCGCGGTGACGATGATTTCCTTCTTGCGGCCGGTGATGGTGAGGTAGCCGTCGCGGTCGATGCTGCCGAGATCGCCGGTCTGGAACCAGCCGTCGGCGAAGGCGTCGTCGGTGGCCTGTGGGTTTCCCCAGTATTCGTGGAACACGACCGGGCCGCGTAGCAGCAGTTCGCCGTCGTCGGCGATCTTGACGGCGTGGCCTTCGGTCGGGCGTCCGACGGTGCCGACCCGGGTATCGGCCGGGGTGTTCACGGTGATCGCCGCGGTGGTCTCGGTGAGTCCGTAGCCCTCGTAGACGGGGATCCCGACGCCGCGGAAGAAGTGACCGAGCCGCGCGCCGAGCGGTCCACCACCGGATACCGCCGCCTCGCATCGTCCGCCGAGCGCCAGGCGCAGCTTGCGGTAGACGAGTTTGCCGAACAGGGCGTGGCGCAGTCCGAGGACGATTCCGGGGCCGCCGGTGTCCTGGGATTCGCTCCAGGCGATGGCGGTCTCGGTGGCCAGGTCGAAGATCTTTCCCTGGCCGCCGGCGTGTGCCTTCTGCTTGGCGCCGTTGAAGACCTTTTCGAACACTCGCGGCACCGCCAGGATGAAATGCGGCCGGAAGCTGCCGAACTGGTCGACGAGTGTGGACCAGTCGGAGCTGAATGCGACGACCACCTTGGCGTCGAGTGCGGCCAGCGTCACCGCGCGCGCGAAGACGTGGGCGAGCGGCAGGAACATCAGTGTCTTGTTGCCCTCGGTGACGAACTCCCCCAGCGCGATTCGGTCGGATTTCGACTCGGCGTAGAGGTTTCCGTGGGTGAGGATCACGCCTTTGGGGCGTCCGGTGGTGCCCGAGGTGTAGATCAGGGTGGCCGGGGAGCCCGCGCCGACCTCGGCTCGGCGGGTGTGTACGGCCGCGTCGTCGAGGTCGGCGCCGCGCGTGGTCAATTCCGCGACGGCACCTTTGTCGATCTGCAGGATTTCTCGCAGGTCGGGCAGGGCGCGGTCGTCGATCTCGTCGATGATCCGGCGGTGCTGGTCGCTGTCGACGATGAGCAGTTTCGTCGCGGAGTCCTGCAGGATCCACTTGGCC
>NZ_JBHWZY010000601.1:0-4348 GCF_042727815.1 Nocardia sp. NPDC060220 | reverse complement strand
ACCATTCATGCAGGCTAGCGCACCCGTAAAGGCCCGAAATCAGGGCTCCCCGCCGAGCGTGACCGGCCACACACCGACGGCGCGTGCCGTCGCGGCCGCGCGGCATGTTCTCGGCCCTTGGGAAATCGCCTCGCGTCCACGTTCTACGCTGTTAGACGATGTTTACCGGGGATCGGCGAGAACAAGAAGGCAGGACCGTGCAGGACACTCGTGCAACCGAGACTGACGTACCTCAGCACCGGTACAACGCCGAGCTGGCTGGGCGGATCGAACGCCGCTGGCAGCAGAACTGGACCGAGCGCGGCACCTTCGACGCGCCCAACCCGGTCGGGCCGCTCGCCGGGGAGACGCCGCCCGACAAGCTGTTCATCCAGGACATGTTCCCGTTCCCTTCGGGCGCGGGCCTGCACGTCGGCCACCCGCTGGGCTATATCGCCACCGACGTTTTCGGCCGCTACCACCGCATGCGTGGGCGCAACGTGCTGCACGCGCTCGGCTACGACGCCTTCGGTCTGCCCGCCGAGCAGTACGCGGTACAGACCGGCGCGCACCCGCGGGTGACCACCGAGGCCAACATCGCGACCATGCAGCGTCAGCTGGACCGGCTGGGCCTCGGCCACGACCCGCGGCGTTCGTTCGCCACCACCGACCCCGAGTACTACCGGTGGACGCAGTGGATCTTCCTGCGCATCTACAACGCCTGGTACGACCAGGAAGCCGGTCGGGCCCGGCCGATCGCGGAGCTGGAAGAGCAGTTCGCCACCGGCGCGCGGCCGGTCCCCGAAGGGGACTGGAACACCATGCCGGCCGCTGAGCGAGGCGCGCTGATCGACTCGTACCGCCTGGTGTACCAATCGGATTCGATCGTCAACTGGTGCCCGGGACTCGGCACCGTGCTGTCGAACGAAGAGGTCACCGCCGACGGGCGCAGCGAGCGCGGGAACTTCCCCGTGTTCCGTAAGCGCATGTGGCAGTGGATGATGCGCATCACCGCCTACTCCGACCGTCTGGTCGACGACCTGGACACGCTGGACTGGCCGGACAACGTGAAGTCCATGCAGCGCAACTGGATCGGGCGCTCGCGTGGCGCCCAGGTGCGGTTCGACGCCGACGGCGAGACCATCGAGGTGTTCACCACCCGCCCCGACACCCTGTTCGGCGCGACGTACGTGGTGCTGGCCCCCGAGCACGAGCTGGTCGACAAACTGACCGCCGCCGCCTGGCCCGCCGATACCGATGCTCGCTGGACCAACGACAGCCCCACCCCCGCGGAAGCCATTGCCGCATACCGCAAGTCGATCGCGGCGAAGTCGGATCTGGAACGTCAGGAGAACAAGGAGAAGACCGGCGTCTTCCTCGGCTCCTACGCCACCAACCCGGCCGACGGCTCGCAGGTGCCGATCTTCATCGCCGACTACGTGCTGAGCGGCTACGGCACCGGCGCCATCATGGCGGTGCCCGGCCACGACAGCCGTGACTGGGATTTCGCGACGACGCTGAATCTGCCGATCATCGAGGTGATCGACGGTGGGAACGTTGCCGAAGCGGTCCATTCCGGCGAGGGCAAGCTGGTGAATTCCGGCTTCCTGAACGGGCTTTCGGTCGACGAGGCCAAGGCGACGATGATCGGCCACCTCGAAGCCGAGGGTCACGGCACCGGCACCGTCCAGTACAAGCTGCGCGACTGGCTGTTCGCCCGTCAGCGGTACTGGGGCGAGCCGTTCCCGATCGTCTACGACGCCGACGGCGTGGCTCACGCGCTGCCGGAATCCATGCTGCCCGTGGAACTTCCGGAGATGGAAGACTTCGCGCCGGTCACCTTCGACGCCGACGACGCCGACTCCGAGCCGTCCCCGCCGCTGGCCAAGGCCACCGACTGGGTGAACGTGGAGCTGGATCTGGGCGACGGGCCCAAGCAGTACCGCCGCGACACCAATGTGATGCCCAACTGGGCCGGTAGCTCCTGGTACCAGCTGCGCTACGCCGACCCCTCCAACACCGAGACGTTCTGCGCCGAGGAGAACGAGAAGTACTGGCTCGGCCCGCGCACGGCCGAGCACGGCCCGAACGATCCGGGCGGTGTCGACCTGTACATCGGCGGTGTGGAGCACGCGGTGCTGCACCTGCTGTACGCGCGATTCTGGCAGAAAGTGCTCTTCGACCTGGGCGATGTTTCCGGCAGCGAGCCCTACCGCCGCCTGTACAACCAGGGCATGGTGCAGGCGTACGCGTACACGGACTCCCGTGGCGCGTACGTGCCCGCCGCCGAGATCGTCGAACGTGACGCGAAGTTCTTCTGGACCGGGGCCGACGGCGTCGAGATCGAGGTCTCCCAGGAGTACGGCAAGATCGGCAAGTCGCTGAAGAACGCCATCTCGCCCGACGAGATGTGCGACCTCTACGGCGCCGATACCTTCCGCTTCTACGAGATGTCGATGGGTCCGCTCGACACCTCGCGCCCGTGGGCGACCAAGGACGTCGTCGGCGCGCACCGCTTCCTGCAGCGCGTCTGGCGCCTGGTGGTCGACGAGGAAACCGGCACGGTGAAGGCCACCGACGCCGCACCCTCGGATGAAACCCTGCGCCTGGTGCACCGCACCATCGCCGGCGTCGACGAGGACCTGGCCGCGCTGCGCGACAACACCGCGGGCGCCAAGCTGATCGAGCTGACCAACCATCTCACCAAGAACTACCCCACCGGCGCCCCCCGCGCCGCCGTGGAACCCCTGGTGCTGATGCTCGCTCCGCTGGCTCCCCACATCGCCGAGGAACTGTGGGAACGCCTGGGCCACACCACCTCCCTGGCCCACGGTCCCTTCCCCGCCGCCGACCCCGCGCTGCTGGTGGCGGACTCGGTGGAATACCCGATCCAGGTGAAGGGCAAGGTCCGCAGCCGAATCCAGGTCCCCGCCGACGCCGACCCCGCGTCGATCGAGGCCGCCGCCCTGGCCGACGAGAAGGTCATCGCCCTGCTCGACGGTCAGGCGCCCCGCAAGATCATCGTGGTGCCGGGAAAGATGGTCAACATCGTGCCGTAGCCGCCTCCCCGGGTCTTTCGGCCAGACCCGGGTACGGGCAGAGTTGGGGACGCGGCAAGCTTTGTGAGGTGGGCGGGTCAGCTCGTGCCCGGTGAGTTACCCATGTTCTTGCGAGATCAGCTTCGTACTTCCAGGACGTCGTTCAGCGTGACCAGCGCCAGGTTGCGTGACCTGATGATGTCGACCAGCTGGCCGTAGCAGTGGGTGACCGGTGGGAAGTTGGCGTGGCCGATGACGATCGACTGGGCGGCGAAGTATTTGTGCGCGCACTCGATCAGGTATTCCTCGGTGATGAGACCCGAGTCGGACAGGGAGCCGTACCACATGGCGGGGACGGTGTAGCCGAGGTCGGCGGCCACTTTGTCGACGGTGGCGTTGTGGTATCCGAACGGCGGTCGATAGTACGGGGTGCCGTCGACGCCGAAGTTGTTGCGCAGGAACGTTTTCGTGCGACCGAGCTGGTCGGCCACCTCGGTGGTGCTGATCTTGGTCAGGGCGGCGTGGTCCCAGGTGTGGTTGCCGAGCTGGATCTGGCCCGATTCCACCAGCGGGCGCAGCGCGTCGCGATGGATGGTCCAGGAGTCGTAGTAGCCGGTGACGAAGAAGGTGAAGCGGGCGCCGGTGTCCTTCGCCCATTTCACGTACGCGCCGACGACTTCGGCACTCGCGCCGTCGTCGACCGTCAGGGCCATGGTGAGCCCCTGGCCGGGCAGCGCGGTGATGGGCTTCGGGGGAATGATCGACTTCGGCCCGCCCGGCGGGGGCGGGAGCAGGGGCTGGACGGGGGTCGGAGCGGGCGGCGGCGTGGGGATCTCGCCGCCGGAACCCGCCGCGACGGTCTCGCCCTCGGCGGTCGCGCAGCCGGTCAGCGCCACGGCGGTACCCGCGGCCAACATCGCCAGCATTCGACGTCTATCCACTTACCAAACCCCTACTCGAACCGGGTGCACCTCGCCACGAGCCAGGGCACGATCAAATCAGCGGCACGGTACCCACCGAATCCATCGAGCGCCTGAACCAGCGGATACCTCTGTGCGAATTCCAGCGCCGACCCCCTGGACGCAGCTATCGGCGACCATACCGAATCGCCCCGTCGCGGTCAGCGCGGCCGCAACACGATCTCGGTCGGATGCCCGTCCCGTGGGGTGTCGACGGCCGTTCGCACGGTACCGGCCACCGTTTCGGCGGTGAGGAACTCCTCCGGCCGGTACTCGCGACCCTCGCCGGCGACGATCGCCCGCTGCATATCGGTGTCGATGCGACCGGGGAACAGCGAGGTCACCCGCAGCGAGGGTTCCTCCTGACGCAGC
>NZ_JBHWZY010000600.1:0-4356 GCF_042727815.1 Nocardia sp. NPDC060220 | reverse complement strand
CACCCCGCCCCGACACCGGCGTGCCGATCGCGATGTCGGTGGTCGCCGACAGCCGTGCCAGCAGCACCGCGAACACCGCGTGCGCGGCCATGAACACCGTGATGCCCTGCGCGCGAGCGAATTCCGCCAGTGCCCGATGGGTCGCGGCATCGATCTCGACGCCGTGCATCGCACCCCGCCCGCAAGCGACCGCAGGCCGGGTCCGGTCGGTGGGCAATTCCAGCTGCTCGGGTACCCCCGCCAGCGCGTCACGCCAGAACGAGAGCTGCTTCGCCGCCACCGATTCCGGATCGGCCGCATCACCGAGCACCGTGTGCTGCCACACGGCGTAGTCGGCGTATTGCACCTCCAACGGCGCCCAACCCGGGGCCTCACCGATGGCGCGCGTGCCGTAGGCCGTGAGCACGTCCCGGATCAACGGCCCGAACGAGAAACCATCGGCCGCGATGTGATGCAACACGATGACCAGCACGTACTCAGCACCGGCAGACCCCGTCGAGTCCGCCACTGCGGCATGCCCATCGGCCCGGTCACGCGCACCCGACGCGCGATGCTCCAGCGCGGTGTCCGGGGCAACACGCAGCAGCGTCGCGCGGATCGGGGCGTCGACGGTGAGGTCGAAGCCGGTGGCGGCGAAGGTACGCACGGCGTCGGACAGCTCGGCCGCATCCACGATCTGCGGGTGGACCTCGGGAAGGAGGCCGGTCGCCGGAAGGATCTCGGCGATGGCGTTGCCGTCCAGTTCCGGGTAGCGGGTGCGCAGGACCTCGTGCCGGTCCAGCACGTCGACGATCGCGGCCTGGAGTGCGGCGATGTCGAGCGCACCGGTGAGCCGGACGGCCAGCGGGATGTTGTCGGTGGCCGAGCCGGGATCGAAGCGGTTGAGGAACCACATGCGCTGCTGGGCAGGCGAGAGCGGCACGGGATCGGGTCGGGGTCCCGCCACCAGCGCGGGGCCGGTGCCGGTGCCACGCAGACGGTCGGCGGCCGCGGCCAGCGTCAGCACCGTCGTGGTGTCGAAGAGTTGGCGGACGGGAATGCGCATGTCGAGGTCGGCGCCGATGCGGGCCATCAACCGGGTCGCCAGCAGCGAGTTGCCGCCCAGATCGAAGAAGTCGTCGTCGCGGCCGACCCGGTCCAGTCCGAGGACCTCGGCGAACACGGCGGCCACCACCTGCTCGGCCACCGTTTCCGGTGCCCGGTAGGCGGCGGTGTCGAAGACCGGTGCGGGCAGCGCGGCCCGATCGAGCTTGCCGACGGGGGTCAGCGGCACGGCATCGAGAGTGACGACCGCGGCGGGCACCATGTGCGAGGGCAGGTGCGCGGCGGTGTGCGCGATGAGGGTCGCGGCGTCGATCGTGGCACCGGCGACGGGCACGACATAGGAGACCAGCAGGGTGGCGCCCGCGTCGGTCCGATGACCGACGGTGGCGGCGAAGTCGACCGTCCGATGGCGGGCCAGGACCGCGTCGATCTCGCCGAGTTCGATCCGGAAGCCGCGCACCTTCACCTGGAAGTCGTTGCGGCCCAGGTACTCCAGATCGAACGAGCCTTCGCGCCGCACCCAGCGCACGGTGTCACCGGTGCGGTACATCCGCTCGCCGGGCGCGCCGAAGGGATTGGTGACGAACCGGCCTGCGGTCAGCGCGGGCCTGCGATGGTAGCCGCGCGCCAGCTGCGCACCAGCGATGTACAGCTCGCCGACGACCCCGGCGGGCACCGGCCGCAGCCGCTCGTCGAGCACCAGTTCGGTCGTGCCCTCCACCGGTGCGCCGAGCGTGATCGCCGTTGCCGCACTGAGTGGTTCGCTGATATTGGTGACGATGGTCGTCTCGGTCGGGCCGTAACCGTTGCGGAAAATCAGACCCGGAATCGCGGCGGTCCACCGCGCCACCAGTTCCGGCGGGCACGCCTCGCCACCGACCACTACCATCCGCAGCTCGTCGAGGCCCTCGGGGTGTACCGTCGCCAGCGCCGACGGCGTGATGACCACATGGGTCACCCGCTCGGCCCGCAGCAACTCCCCCAGCTCCGCCCCACCGAACACCCCGGCGGGCGCGATGACCATCGTCGCCCCCTCGGTCACGGTCAGCAGCAACTCGGCCACGGAGATGTCGAACGAGGGCGACGCCACGTGCAGCACACGCGCATCGGCGCAGGCCAGGTACCGCCCGGCCTGTACGGGTAGATACGCCGCGACCGCGCCGTGCGGAATCACCACACCCTTGGGCAGACCGGTGGTGCCGGAGGTGTAGATGACGTACGCGGGATCCAGCGGATCCACCGCTCGTGCACCCGCCGCGCCGCCGTTCACCGCACGGCCACCTGCTGCGCCGACCGTACGGGAATCGGCCACGGGGGCATCTGGAGAGGTCACGACGCCGCCGCGACCGGTCTCGGCATCGACGGCGTTCTCGACGCTGATCGTCCTGTCACCGGCACGTGCGTATGCGCCCAGGCCCGCCCGCGCCGCATCGTCTGCCGTGAGTTCTGTGCCGTCGAGCACGAGCCAGTTCACGGTAGCCGGCAGATCCGACCGCACCGCCTCGATCGTGATACCCGCCGCCGCGCCGGAATCGGAGAGCATGTGGGCGATGCGGTCGGCGGGATAGTTCGGGTCGACCGGGAGGAAGCCCGCGCCGGACTTCACGACGGCCCAGATCGCGGTGATCGAGTGGGCCGAACGCGGAATACTCACGGCGACAAGGTCACCCGTGCCGACGCCGAGATCGGCGAGACGGGCGGCCAGGGAGGCGGAGGCGTCGTCGAGCTCGCCGTAGGTGAGGGTGCGGGCGCCGTCGCGGATGGCGATCGCGGTGGGGTCGGCGGCGGCGCGGGCGAGCACCTGCGGCAGCAGCGCAGCGGGAGTCGACGGGCCGCCGGTGCGGGCGGTCAGGTCGGCGAGTTCGGTGTCGATCAGCAGTGGCAGGTCGGCGACGGGAGTCTGCGGGGCCGCGGCGATCGCGGCGAGCAGGCCGGTGAAGCGGGCTACCGTGCGCCGGATGGTCTGCTCGTCGAACGGATCTGTGGCGTAGGAGAATTCGCCGGACAGACCCATGGCCGCGGAATCACGCAGGGTCAGGGAGAGATCGAATTTCTCGATGTCATAGGGCAAGTCGACGGCGGCAGCGCGCAGACCGGGCAGCTCGAAGGTGGTCGGCGGCAGGTTCTGCAACGACAGTGCCACCTGGAACAGCGGATGGCGACCGGCTGAACGGGTCGGCGCGAGCACCTCGACGAGCCGCTCGAACGGCAGGGTGGTGTGGTCGAAGGCGGCCAGATCCCCGGTGCGGACGCGGCCGAGCAGGCCGGCGAACGGTTCGCCGCCACGCACCTGAGTGCGCAGCACGGCGGTGTTGACGAACATGCCGATGACGTCGTCGAGTTCGGCGGCACCGCGCCCGGCGACCGGCGTGCCGATCGCCACATCGGCATTGCCCGACAGGCGTGCGATCAGCACCGACAATGCCGCGTGCAGCACCATGAACAGGGTCGCACCCTGTTCCGCGGCAACAGCGTTCAGCGCCGCGACCACGTCGGCATCGAGCTCGAACGAGACCCGGCGTCCCCGCATCGACGCGGTGGCGGGGCGAGGGCGATCGGTCGGCAGGCCCGACTCGTCCGGCAGTCCGGCCAGCGAGTCACGCCAGAACGCGATCTCGCGCCCGGCCTGCGAGTCGGCGTCGTCCTCCGCGCCGAGGACGGCACGCTGCCACAGGGTGTAGTCGGCGTACTGCACCGGCAGCGGATTCCACTGCGGCGCCACACCTTCGGCACGCGCGTAGTAGGCGGTCATCGTGTCACGCACCAGCGGACCGGCCGACCAGCCGTCGGAGGCGATGTGATGCACCACCAGCACCAGCACGTGATCACCGTCGACCTCGAACAGGCTCGCGCGCACCGGTGGCGCGGCCGTGACATCGAATCCGCGCAGAACGACGGCCGCCAACACCTCCGGAAGGTCCTCGGCGCCGATGCTGACGGCGTCGAGCACCGTCGAAGACCCCGCCGCGACCCCATCGGCGCCGGTATCGGGGTGGTCGCTCGAAGACAATTCGGCCGCAAGCACTTCGAGCGCCTCGGCGACAGGAAGAACCCGCTGCGTCCCCACCCCGTCGACCTCGGGGTACACCGTGCGCAGCACCTCGTGCCGCGCGATCAGATCACCCACCGCCGCCCGCAACGCGTCCCGATCCAGCGCACCCGTCAACCGCACCGCGATCGGGATGTTGTACGCCCCGGTCGCCGGATCGAACCGGTTGAGGAACCACATCCGCTGCTGCGCGGGCGAGAGCGGCCACAGCTCGGGACGCGGACCCGCGACGAGCGCGGGCCGATCATCGACCACCCCACCCT
>NZ_JBHWZY010000599.1:0-4358 GCF_042727815.1 Nocardia sp. NPDC060220 | reverse complement strand
CGCGACGGACGGCGCGCTGATCAACGGGCTCGCCGTCGAACGCGAACTGGGCAGCCTCTCCCGCGGCGGCATCCCGGCCACCACCGCCACCCGCCTGCCCTCGGGGGACTGGCGCATCGACGGTGAGAAGGCCTACGCCACCGGCATTTCCGGGCTGAGCTGGTTCACCGTCACCACCAGCACCGCCGAACCGAGCCCGCGGGTGGCGACCTTCCTGCTCGACCGCACCGCCACCGACTGGCACGTCGAACCGACCTGGAATCACCTGGGCCTGCGCGCTTCCGACACCCAGTCGGTGGTCTTCGACGGCACGGTCGTCGCCGAAGCCAGGCTCGTCGACCTGCGCGACGCCCACGGCGGCACCGCCAAGATTCGCCGAGCCGGACGCCAATCGCTGCCCCTGCTGTTGGCCGCGAACTACAACGGCGTCGCGATCGCGGCACGGGACTGGCTGGTGCGCTACCTGCACACCAGAGTGCCCACCGCACTGGGTGATTCGCTGGCCACCGTGCCGCGCTTCCAGGACCGTGTAGGTGAGATCGAAGCCTGGATCCAGACCAGCCGCGCACTGGTACGCCAGGGCGTGGCCAGCCTGGCCGACGACGAGCACGGGCGCCTGCCCGCACTGGCCAAACACGTCGCGACCTCGACCGCCATCCGGGTCACCGAATCCGCGCTCGACCTGACCGGTAACCCCGGCCTCGACCGACGACATCCGCTCGAACGCCACCATCGCGATGCCATGGTCGGGCGAATCCACTTCCCGCAGAGCGACTTCGTGCTCGCCGATCTCGGTCGCGCCGCGCTGGCGGCGGGCCGTGTCAAGGAGGAACAGCCGTGACCCGACGACAGGTGCACCTCAACGTCAACATTCTCAACGCCGGCGTGTTCGGCGGCTCGTGGCGCTTCCCCGGCACCGACCCCGCCGCGAGTTTCACCCTCGACCACTACGTGCGCATCGCCCAGCGCGCCGAGGAGGCCAAGTTCGACGCGATCTTCCTCGCCGACGGGCCCGCCATCCGCGAGGACATCCGGTACCGGCCGTTCAACAGCCTCGAACCGACCGTGATCCTGGCCGCCGTCGCCGCGGCCACCGAGCGCGTCGGCCTCATCGCCACCCTGTCGTCGAGCTACAACGACCCCTACGACGTCGCCCGCCGCTTCGCCTCGCTCGACCTGCTCAGCGGCGGTCGCACCGGCTGGAACGTGGTCACCACCGCCGGTGTCGACGCGGCGCGCAACTTCGGCTTCGACGCCGAACCGGCCCATGGCGCCCGCTACGAACGCGCCGCCGAATTCGTCGAGGTGGTGCGCGCGCTCTGGAACAGCTGGGAGCCCGACGCGCTGATCGGCGACAAGGCCACCCACCGCTTCGCCGACTACACGCGCATCCACGCCGTCGATCACCACGGCCCGCACTTCGACGTGGCCGGTCCGCTGAATGTTCCGCGCTCGCCGCAGGGCGAACCGGTGGTCGTGCAGGCCGGTGCGTCGAAAGACGGCCGGGCACTGGCCGCCCGGGTCGGCGAGGTGATCTTCACCGCCGCCCAGACCGCGGACGAGGCGGGGGAGTACTACCGCGACGTGAAGGCGCGTGCCGTCGGCTACGGGCGCAGGGCCGAGGACGTCCTGATCCTGCCCGGCCTGTCCACCGTGCTCGGTTCCACCGAAGCCGAGGCCGCCCAGCGCCGTGAACTGCTGGCCGAACTCGTGCCACCGGACTACGCGCTCGATCGGCTCGCCACCCAGCTCGGCGTCGACCGTGACGATCTCACCCTCGACGGCCCGCTCCCGTGGCACCTGCTGGCCGACCCCGACGAGGCGGGCGGGTCACAGACCTTCTACAAGATCGCCCTCGGCCTCGCCCGGCGCGAGAACCTGACGGTGCGCCAGCTGCTGCGACGCCTCGGCGGCGGCGCGGGCCACCGCATCGTCACCGGCACACCGGAACAGGTCGCCGACGCGATCATCGACTGGGTCGAGGCGGGCATAGCCGACGGCTTCAACCTGATGCCCGATGTCCTACCCGGCGGCTTCGACGACTTCGTCGACGGCGTCGTGCCGATCCTGCGCGAGCGCGGCGTGTTCCGCACCGACTACGAGGCGACCACCCTGCGCGGTCACCTCGGCCTGCCCGTCCCCACCTACCCGGGCACCATCGCAGAAGGGGCTGCCTGATGGCACGCAGACTGCACTTCCTCGTCAACGTCGGCAGCGCCGGCTACCACCCGGCCGCCTGGCTCGAACCGACCCTGCCCGCCGACGCCTTCATCCAGCTCTCGCACTACCAGCGGGTCGCGGCCGAGGCCGAACGCGGCGGACTCGACGGCCTGCTGTTCCCGGATATCCCGGTGCAGCAGCCCGGCATCGCCCGAGCGCCCGCCGCCACGCTCGATCCGATCCTGCTCAGCTCGGCGCTGGCCGTGACGACCGAGCGCATCGGGCTGATCCCCACCGCGACCAGCTCGCTGAACCTGCCCTACAACCTGGCCCGGCGGATCCTCTCGCTCGACCACGTGAGCGGGGGCCGAGCGGGCTGGAATGTGGTCACCACGTTCGAACCGAATGCTGCTCGCAACTTCGGCATCGCCGAGCTGCCCGAGCGCGACGAACGGTACCGGCGTGCCGCCGAGTACGTCTCGCTGACCGAGAAGCTGTGGGACAGTTGGGAATCCGACGCGCTGATCGGCGACCAGGAAGCCGGTGTCTTCGCCGATCCGGATCGGGTACACGCGGTGGATCACCGGGGCGAGTTCTACTCCGTCGCCGGTCCACTGAATGTGCTGCGCTCCCCGCAGGGCCGCCCGGTTCTCGTGCAGGCCGGAGCCTCCCCGCAGGGCCGGGCCTTCGCGGCCGCCCACGCCGAGGCGATCTACACGACCCAGCTCAGCCTGTCTGCCGCGCGTAGCTTCTCGGCCGAGATCCGCTCGGCAGCGGTGGCTTCCGGCCGCGATGGCGACGCTATCCGGATCCTTCCCGGCCTGGTCCCGGTGATCGGGTCCACCGAAGCCGAGGCCCGCGCACGGTTCGACGAGTTGCAGGGGCGGCTGCACCCCGACAGCGCTCCGGTGCGCCAGTTCGCCCGCTGGCTCGGCTATCCCGACGTCGACCTCGACTCCCCGCTGCCGCACCAGCTCACCACGCTGCCCGCCGACCGGATCGGACCGCAGGGCTTCTTCGCCTCCCTCACCGGCTACGCGCTCGAAACCGGCCACACCGTGCGGCAATTGCTCACCGAGTTTTTGGGCGGGCACCGCGTGGTGATCGGGACACCACAGACGGTCGCCGACCACATCGAGCTGTGGCACCGCAACGCGGGCATCGACGGCTTCACCATCATCCCGGCCGTCCTGCCCGGCTACCTCACCGACTTCGTCGACCAGGTCGTGCCCGAATTGCGCAAGCGCAGGCTCTTCCGCCGCGAATACGAACACACCACCCTGCGCGGTCACCTCGGCCTGTCCGAACCCGCGAACTCCTTTGCCCGCGAAACTGTTTCCACAACCTGAAAGTGACAACCCACTCCATGACACTGCGACACCTCGGCCGCACCGGCGTACTGGTGAGCCCACTCACGCTGGGCGCCATGAACTTCGGCGCCTGGGCCAACCCCGACCACGACGACGCGGCGACGATCATCCACCGCGCCCTGGACGCGGGCATCAACGTCGTCGACACCGCCGACGTGTACTCCCAGGGGGAGAACGAACAGATCGTCGGGAAGGCCCTGCGTGGGCGCCGCGACGAGGTGGTCCTCGCCAGCAAGTTCCACGGCCAGATCGGCACCGACCCGAACAGTCGCGGCAACTCCCGGCGCTGGATCATCCGTGCCGTCGAGGACTCGCTGCGCCGCCTCGGCACCGACCACCTCGACCTCTACCAGGTGCACCGCCCCGACCCGGACGTCCCGCTGGAGGAGACACTGCGCGCGCTGGACGATCTGGTGCGCGCGGGCAAGATCCGCTACTACGGCACCACGACGTTCGAACCGCATCAGCTGGTCGAGGCGCAATGGGTGGCTCAGGACCGCAACCTGGCGCGTCCGGTCACCGAGCAGCCGCCGTATTCGATCCTGGCTCGTGGCGCCGAACGCGCCACCCTGCCGATCGCCGAGCGGCACGGCCTGGGCGTCCTCACCTGGAGTCCGCTCGCGGGCGGCTGGCTCTCCGGCCGCTACCGGGCGGGGGAGACCGCGCCCGAGTCGAGCAGGCTCGCCCGGCAGCCGCACCGGCACGACCCCGAACTGGTCGCCAACCAGCGCAAGCGCGCCGCCGCCGAGGAATTGGCGAAACTCGCCGACGAAGCGGGCATCTCGCTGGTGCATCTGTCGCTGGCGTTCGTGCTCCAGCATCCGGCGG
>NZ_JBHWZY010000598.1:0-4374 GCF_042727815.1 Nocardia sp. NPDC060220 | reverse complement strand
CTCTAACCGCCTGAGCTATAGGCCCGAACTCGTTTCGATCCCCGCCGGAGCAGTGAACCGCAACGAGAAACGAGGTTACCTTACCTGCCTGCCGATAACCAAAACGGCCGGTCAGACCCAGTTTCCTGGGACCGACCGGCCGTACCGGAAACCTGCTCCTAGTCGGGATCGGCCAGGGTTATCTGAATGCCGCCGACCAGATCGCAGCACTGGTTGTAGATGAACACGCCGACCGTGGCCAGCGCGGTGAACAGCACCACGTTGATCAGGCCGATCACACCCGCGTAGCCGAACACCGTGCCTGCGTCGATCAGGCTTGACGAGCTGCCCTCCTGGTTCAGCATCTCGCCCAGCGAGTTGTCCAGGTTGTCCCACACGCCCATGCCCGCCAGCACGATGTAGAGCAGGCCGACGGCCAGCATCCACACGAAGAACAGCGCGACACTGATCACCAGGGTGATCTTCAGGGTCGACCACGGGTCGATCCGGCGGATCTGCACGGTCGCGCGTAGTGGCTCACCCGACGCGGCAGCCGCGATGGCCACCGGCACCGCGGGCGAGACGCTGCCCGCCGCGGCTGCCCGCGCGCTCGGCCCCATGTTGTGCTGGGGCTGCGGCGCCATCGGCAGCCCGGGCGGCGCCACCGGCGCCTCGGGTGCCGGGTGGCGCACGTCGGACAGGTCTGGCATGTCCTTGACAAGCTCCGGACGCGCGATGCTGCGGGTCGGCCCGTCGATCCCGACGGACTTCACCATCGCCGCTTCCTTGCGAGCCGCCTTGGCCGCCAGGTCGGCAGTGGTGCGGGCGTTGGACGCCCCACTGCCCTTGAGACCGCCGCCGCCCGGTGCCCCGGACGAAGGCCGCCCCTGACTCGGCGATTCGCCGGGCCGGTACAGGTTCGACTGCGGTTCACGCTGCGGAAGCTGAGCCCACCCGTCCTGGTAGGGCGAGGATTTGCTGCCCTTGCCGTCGAACGAATCGGTCCCGGCCGCACCGGATTCCGGCGCCGCGCCCTCGGCCGGACCGCCCTGGCGTGGGATCGGCCGCGGCGGGATCGGAGACGTGGCGATCCGCTCGGTGACGCCGTTGGTCTGGTTCCGATCGTCGTTCGACTGATTCGGTGTGGTCAATGGAATCCTCAGATCCGTTCGTTGCCGCCGCTATTTGGTGTGTTACTCCGAAGCCACGTCGCCGAGGAGCTGATCGGGATCGGGCTCGTCGGCGTTGCGCGCGATCGCTAGCAAGGTATCGCCATCCGCGAGGTTCATCAATCGCACGCCCTTGGTCTGGCGTCCGGCCTTACGAACCTGCTTGGCTGCGGTGCGGATGACGCCACCACTGGAAGTGATCGCGTACAACTCGTCCTCGTCGTCGACGATGAGCGCACCCACCAGGCTGCCACGCTTCGGATCGTATTGGATTGTCAATACGCCTTTTCCGCCACGTCCCTGCGCGGTGTACTCCTCGATCGCGGTCCGCTTCGCGTACCCGCCGGCCGTCGCGACCAGCAGATATGTCTCCAGACGCACCACATTGAGCGAGAGCAGCTCGTCGTCGGTGTTGAAGCGCATACCCTGCACGCCGGAGGTGGCGCGGCCCATCGGACGCAGCGCCTCATCGGTCGCCGCGAAGCGGATCGACTGACCGTGCGCCGAGACCAGGAGCAGGTCATCGTCGGACGAGCACAGCACCGCACCGACCAATTCGTCGTCATCGCGCAGGTTCACCGCGACGATGCCGCCGGAGCGGTTGGAGTCGAAATCGGTGAGTTTCGACTTCTTCACCAAACCCGCGCGTGTCGCGAGCACGAGGTACGGCGCGTCCTCGTAGGTCTTGAGCTGAATGATCTGGGCGATCTTCTCGTCCGGCTGGAAGGCGAGCAGGTTGGCCACGTGCTGACCACGCGCGGTCCGGTTGGCCTCGGGCAGCTCGTACGCCTTGGCCCGGTAGACGCGGCCCTTGTTGGTGAAGAACAGCAGCCAGTCGTGCGTGGACGACACGAAGAAGTGCTTGACGATGTCGTCCTGCTTGAGACCCGCGCCCATCACGCCCTTGCCGCCGCGCTTCTGCGAGCGGTAGAGGTCGGTCTTGGTGCGCTTGGCGTAGCCGGTCTCGGTGATCGTGACCACCACGTCTTCGCGGGCGATCAGATCCTCGTCGGCGACGTCACCGTCGGCGGCGATGATCCTGGTCCGGCGGTCGTCGCCGTACTTCTCGACGATCTCGGCCAGCTCGTCGCGCACGATCGCGCGCTGACGCTCGGGCTTGTCGAGAATGTCCTTGTAGTCGGCGATCTCGATCTCGATCTTGGCCAGATCGTCGATGATGCGCTGACGTTCCAGGGCCGACAGGCGACGCAGCTGCATGTCGAGGATGGCGGTCGACTGGATCTCGTCGATGTCGAGCAACTGCATCAGGCCGGTGCGCGCGGTATCGGTGTTGGCCGCGCCGCGGATCAACGCGATGACCTGGTCGAGCATGTCCAGTGCCTTGACCAGGCCGCGCAGGATGTGGGCCCGCTCCTCAGCCTTGCGCAGCAGGTAGCGGGTGCGCCGCACGATGACCTCGAGCTGGTGATTCACGTAGTAGCGAATCATCTGATCCAGCCGCAGCGTGCGCGGGACACCGTCGACGATCGAGAGCATGTTCGCGCCGAAGCTGGTCTGCAGCTGGGTGTGCTTGTAGAGGTTGTTCAGCACCACCTTGGCCACCGCGTCACGCTTGACCGTGACCACGATGCGCATGCCGACGCGGTCCGAGGACTCGTCGTGGATATCGGAGATACCCGCGATCTTCGCGTCCTTCACCTGCTCGGCGATGGAGTTGACGAAGTTGTCGGTGTTGACCTGGTACGGCAGTTCGGTGATGACGATCGTGGTGCGGCCACGCGCGTCTTCCTCGATCTCCACCACACCGCGCATGCGGATGGAACCGCGGCCGGTGGTGTACGCGTCGTGGATGCCCTGGCTGCCGACGATCAGACCGTGCGTCGGGAAGTCGGGGCCCTTGACCCGTTCCATGCAGGCGGCGAGGGTGGATTCCTCGTCGGCCTCGTAGTTCTCCAGCGCCCAGTAGATGGCGTCGGCCAGCTCGTTGAGGTTGTGCGGCGGGATGTTGGTGGCCATGCCGACCGCGATGCCGTTGGAGCCGTTCATCAACAGGGCGGGCACGCGGGCAGGCAGCACGGTCGGCTCCTGCGAGCGACCGTCGTAGTTCGGGACGAAATCGACCGTCTCGGAGTCGATATCGCGCAGCATCTCCATCGCGAGCGGCGTCAGGCGGCACTCGGTGTAGCGCATGGCGGCCGCGCCGTCGTTGCCGCGGGAACCGAAGTTGCCCTGGCCGTCGACCAGCGGATAGCGCAGCGACCACGGCTGAGCCATGCGCACGAGGGTGTCGTAGATCGACGAGTCGCCGTGCGGGTGGTAGTTACCCATGGTCTCGGCGACCGGGCGCGCGGACTTCACGTAGCCGCGGTCCGGGCGGTAGCCGTTGTCGTACATCGCGTAGAGCACGCGACGGTGCACCGGCTTGAGGCCGTCGCGCACGTCGGGCAGCGCACGGCCGACGATCACGCTCATCGCGTAGTCGATGTAGCTGTTCTGCATTTCGGTCTGGATATCGACCGGTTCGGTCCGGTCGCCCGCACCGCCGGACGGGGGCAGCGTGGTCTCAGTCATCAAATCTCCTTCGAGGGGCCGACATGCGAGCGGGCGCGCCTATCAGGCGCAGCGCCGCTTACACATCGAGGAAACGGACGTCCTTGGCATTGCGGGTGATGAAGCTGCGACGCGCCTCCACGTCCTCGCCCATCAGCACGGAGAACAGCTCGTCGGCCGCGGCCGCGTCGTCCAGCGTCACCTGACGAAGCACCCGCACCGAGGGATCCATCGTGGTTTCCCACAGCTCCTTGGCGTTCATCTCGCCCAGACCCTTGTAGCGCTGGATCCCGTCGTCCTTGTTGATCTTCTTGCCCGCGGCGAGCCCGGCCTCGACCAGCGCGTCGCGCTCACGGTCGGAGTAGGCGAACTCGGGATCGGACCGCATCCACTTGAGCTTGTACAGCGGCGGCTGCGCGAGGAATACGTGACCGTGCTCGACCAGCGGACGCATGAAGCGGAACAGCAGCGTGAGCAGCAGCGTCGCGATGTGCTGGCCGTCCACGTCGGCGTCGGCCATCAGGATGATCTTGTTGTAGCGCAGCTTGGCGATATCGAACTCGTCGTGGATACCGGTGCCGAACGCGGTGATGATCGACTGGACCTCGTTGTTCTTGAGGACGCGGTCGATGCGGGCCTTCTCGACGTTGATGATCTTGCCGCGCAGCGGCAGGATCGCCTGGTACATCGAGTCGCGGCCCGACTTCGCCGAGCC
>NZ_JBHWZY010000597.1:0-4379 GCF_042727815.1 Nocardia sp. NPDC060220 | reverse complement strand
CAGAGGTGCCGATCTTTGTCACCCTGGCCGCGTTGAACCCGGATGCGGACGAAATCTGAGGCATTGGCGACTCGAGACTGAGAAGAACCTGCGGCATCGGACTCAGCGTTGTACCTGATCCGGTCCGAGTACGTAGCCCGCCGCCAGCCACGGCCGCCATCTCGTGACTGGCGGACAGTAGTCGTTCGTGGCTGGCGGCGGACTGCGACGTTCGTGCGTGTGTTCCGATTCGGTGATCGGGGTCCAGGCCATCGTCGTCGGCTAGTCGGTGGGTGGTGGACTCGGCATGGCGGCGGGGTTGGGCCGCAGTGGGGGACTCAGCCCAGGCGGCGGATGTCGCCGCGGACTCGGTAGAAGCCGCCGCGGGCGGATTCTGAGACGGCGTCGACGACGTAGCGGGCGCCGGCGAGGCGGATGTCGCGGGGGAATTGGACGTTCCAGCCGGGGTCGTAGCCGGGGGAGACGACGTGGACGCGCAGGGAGTCGCCGTGTTGGAGGCATTCGACGATGACGCCGGTGCCGACGTCGGTGGTGAGTTCGAGGGTGGTGCTGGGGGCTACGGCGGAGAATTCGGGGGCTTTCACCGAGCGGGTGGTGGGGAGGACGCCCTGGTCGGCGTCGCGGATGGCGGATTCGCTGACGTCTAGGCAGGACAGGGCGCCGGAGGTGGTGACCAGGTAGAGCTTTTCGTCGTGGTACTGCATGGAGTAGGCGGAGCCGCAGCCGGTGGCGAGTTTCCACAGGCGGGTGCCGGTGGCGTCGAAGCAGTAGACCGAGGAGTGGGAGTCGCCCGCGAAGACGTAGCGGCCGTCGGGGGAGGCGGCGCAGGAGAAGACGGCGGCGTCGCACTGGTAGGTGCGGGTGGCGGTGCCCTGCTTGGTGATTTCCTCGACCTGGTTGTGGGAGGTGCCCGCGTAGACGGTGTCGGATTCCTGCCAGCCGAACAGGACCGCGCCGCGGGTGGACGAATTCCACTGGGAGCGACCGGTTTCCAGGTGGTACTTGGTGACGCCGGCGCTGTGGCCGTGGTAGACGCCGGTGGGGTCGACGCGGACCATCCAGCCGGAGTTGCCCTTGCTGCGAGCCGACCAGAGGGATTCCTCTTCGTGGTCGATGACGGTCAGGCCGCCCGCGGAGTCGGAGGCGGCGAGGATGCCGTCGTGGATGTCGAGCCAGTAGACGTCGTCGGCGGAGACGTCGTAGGCGGCGCGGGGGACCTTGCCGGACAGGTCGTAGACGCGGCCGTCGTCGCAACCCGCGTAGATCCAGAAGTCGTCGGCGACGATGCATTTGACCGCGTCGGGCAGTCTGTAGCTGTTGGTGACGACGCCGGCGGGGGAGAGGGTGAAGACCTCGCCGTCCTCGTTGCCGACCCAGCAGCGCTGCTCGTCGACGAAGATGCCGAAGGCGGCGGCGCCGGAATCGAAACGCCACAGCACGGGGGCCGACTTGGCGGTGGAGCGCTGGCTGGTGATGCTGCGGCGGGTGACGGTGCGGCGTTCGCGCGCGCCCATGACGGCGGGGGCGTAGCCCTTGCGAACCTTCTCTCCGATCTTTTTCTGCGCGGCCGACTTCGCCTTGTCCTCGGTGGCGAAGGAGCTCGCTTTGGACTGACCCTGCTCGCCGATGCGTCCGTAGCGGATGTTGACGTTCGTTCCGGTGACGACTACCTCGTAGAACTTGTGCGAGGAGCCCGCGTCGTCGGACAGTTCGAGATAGGTGGTTTCGGCGGTCATGCGTCCTCGCTGAGCTCGTGGAGATCGAATGCACGAAAAGTAGCAAGGGGCACCGACATTCGGTGCGGTGCTCGTCAGAGGTGGTATATCCGGCAGTCGGGGGGTGGACGGATGCAGTCCGGGTGCGCTGGACCGCTGCCCGGCGAACAAGCCGATAGCGCGCGTCGGCAGTTCGACCCGACTACAGAATCCGGCTCCCGGATGGTGGGATCGAAGGGTTTCCACGCAGACGCGGGATCGCGGAGGACCTCGCGATGTCGATCGTTGACGGGTTAGTCCCGGAGAGGTGGGAAACCACTGCGCCGATCATCGCGACAGGCCGTCTTTGTAACGACACGCGGCGAAAGGATTGCGGGATCGCGCTGGGTGATAGATGCTGGTCCAACTGTTGGTGCGCATCTGGGCGTGACTTTTCCGCGACCATTTCGTAATCTTACGGTGACCTGCTCTCGACAATGACTGGTGATAGACAACGTGACTGCTTCGCATCGCAAACCGTCGGCTCCCAAGAGTCGGCTGCCGCTGGCCGTATGCAGTCTCGCGGCGACTGTTCCAGGCATGTTGATGATGGTGATGCGGCCGGGTGCGCAGGTCGAGGCGGTGGCTTCGGTCGAACCGCTGTCGACGTCGGCCATCGAGCTCGACCCGATCGCCGCCGCGCCGACGCACGATGCGCCGCAGCCGGGGCCGATCGTTCGGGCGGATGACGAGATGGCGGCGTTGTCGGCGCTGAAGGTGAAGGTGTTGTGCGGGACGGAGTTCAACGGGACTCTGCCGCATGTGGCGCAGGTCGGTAACCTGCTGCAGAAGATGTTCGGGGTCTCCGACATCGGTGGTGCGCACGGTCGCTATGACGGTGACCATGGCGCGGGGCAAGCACTCGATGTGATGACGGGCAACCTTGCCCTGGGCAATACCATCGCCGACTTCGTGCTGGCCAACAAGGCGCGCTTCGGTGTCACCTACGTGATCTGGCAGCAGCGGTACAACGACGGCAACGGCTGGTCCTACATGGAGGATCGCGGCAGCCCGACGCAGAACCACTATGACCACGTGCACATTTCGTTCGAGTCGTCGGGCGCGACCAACATCGCCTGCTGATCGCGCGAAGTCAGGATTTCGTCGCGAGCTCGGCCAGAATCGGTTCGGCCTGGTTTCGCAGTAGTTCCAGCTGACGGTCCGGGGGGAATCGTTCGGGGTCGAAGACTGCCTGGATGCCGATACCGTCGATGAGGATCGTGAGGGATTCGGCCGCGTTGCCGAGATCGGGGCCCGGTCGGTAGCCGACGGAGGTCAGGACCAGTTCGAGTGCCTCGCGCCAGGCTCGGTAACGCGCGCGTTGTTCGCCGGCGAGCTCGGTGTCGTGGGTGGCCCAGTCCCAGAAGGCGATCCACACCTGCCATTCGACGCGACGGGTTCGGTCCATCGGCAGGCACTGGCTCAGTAGCTCGTACAGATCGGCGGACTCGGGGGCCATGCGGGTCACACGGTCCGCGACAGCGGTGGATGCCGCGCCGAGCGCCGCCCGCAGCACAGCGCGTTTGTCCACGAAGTAGTGCACGACCATGCCGGTGGTGCATCCGGCCTCGGCCGCGATGTCGCGGACGGTGGTGTGCGCCAAGCCTTTGGTGGCGATGACCTGGCACGCCGCAGCGCTGATCGCGCGGCGACGCTCTTCGTGATCGACGATTTTCGGCATTGACACGAGAGTTTACATACCCAGTATTATGTAACTGTGGTTATGCAAAAACTGCGGGTGGTGAAGCGAGTGATGTTGGTGACCGACCTGGGCTTCCTCGCCTACTGGGTCGTCACCGCGCTGGGGCTGATCAGCGTCGGGTCGGATGAGTTTCTCCAGCAGTGGAACTGGTCGTTTCTCGGACTCGATGCCGCGGCGATCGGGTTGGGGCTGGCCGGGCTCGCGCTCGGCAGGCGCTCGGCCTACTCGATCCCGCTGATCATCGTGTCGTTGTCGCTGACCTCCGCCGCAGGGCTGATGGCGCTGAACTTCTACGTGATTCGGGGCGAGTACAGCCTGATGTGGTGGATTCCCAACCTCTGGCTGTTTCTGTTTCCGGTCGTGGCGCTCGCCGGGATCGTCCGCACAGGAAGCGAAATTGGAACGCGTTCTAGCAATACTGTCCGTCGGGTGGGCTGTCCTCCTACGGTGTGAGGAGGTTCGGTTTCTACGAAGGAGAATGCGGATATGGGACGGTTGGCCGGCAAGGTTGCGGTGATCAGTGGTGGTGCGCGCGGGATGGGGGCGGCGCATGCTCGGCGGTTCGTCGCCGAGGGGGCCTCGGTGGTGATCGGGGACGTGCTCGATGACGAAGGCGCCACGGTGGCAAAGGAACTCGGGGACGCGGTGGCCTATCGGCATCTCGATGTTCGTGAGCCGGAGCAGTGGGCGGGGATCGTGGCTGCCGCGGTCGAGGAGTTCGGTGGGCTGCATGTGCTGGTGAACAATGCGGGGATCGTCAATGGGAATCTGCTGGTGGACTTCGCGTTGGACGAGTGGCAGCGGATCATCGATATCAATCTGACCGGGACGTTCCTCGGGATGCAGGCGGCCGTTCCGGCGATGAAGGAAGCCGGTGGCGGGTCGATCGTGAACATCTCCTCGGTCGAGGGGATGCGGGGGAG
>NZ_JBHWZY010000596.1:0-4384 GCF_042727815.1 Nocardia sp. NPDC060220 | reverse complement strand
GAATTCCTGGCCAGGTATCTGGCCAACGCGCTGACCGCCGACGGCCCCGAACTGCGCGCCATCGCCTACGCCGCCCGGCGCACGGGCGTGCACGTCTCGATCGGCTTCGCCGAGCGGGCCGGACACGAGGTCTTCATGTCCCAGGCGCTGATCGATGCCGACGGCACCATCGCCGTCGCTCGCAAGGCGGAACCGACCGGGCTCGAGCGCACTGTCTTCAACGCCGCGCCCGGTGGGGGACCGCTGGTTCGTGACACCGTGCACGGCCGGATCGGTGTACTCGGCGGCGCCGATCATCTCCGTGCCGACCTGCGTGGACAGATGCACGATCAGCGCGAGCAGCTCCACATCGCCGCGTGGTCGGGCTTCACCGTGTACTACGGGGAGGGCAAGGAATGGGGGCCCGATCTCAATACCGCCGCCAGTGTTCGCTACGCGATGGACGGATCGACCCATGTCATCGCGCCCGTCGCGGTCGTGCCGGTGGCAGGCTGGGAGGTCGTCGACGCGCGGATGCCGGAGCGGCGCCTGCTGCGTGGTGGTGGCGGGGTCTCGCGAATCTTCGGGCCCGGCGGACTCGAACTCGCCGCACCGCTGGCCGAAGGCGACGAGGGACTGCTCTACGCCGATCTAGATCTCGGCCGCACCGTGCGCCCGGCCACCGCGGCCGCGCCCCGCGGTGAGCGCCTGCCGCTCCGGGTACCGAGCGGTCGGATCGTGCGGCGTGAGCCGGTGCGCGTCGGCCTCACGGGGGCCTGAGACGACGGCCGCGAACCACAGTGCGACGAAGCCGGCGGTCATCGCAGCGGCACCGAGACATCGGCGCCCGCTTCACGGGTAAGCCGGGCGTTCACCTTGGCCAGTGCGGGCGTCGGGACGAATCCGCCCGCCAGCAACGCCTCACCCTGCCGGAACCAGGGCGCCTGGGCGAGCAGGCCGCTCGGCGCGTAGCCGAAGTAGGTGCCGAGTTCCTCCAGGTCGGAGGGGGAGGTCATCTTCATCAAGGCGAGGTTGTCGCACTGAGAGATGATGCCGGGGTGCACCTTTGACGGCCGCTGTGTCGACAGCAGCAACCACAGGCCGAATTTGCGCCCCTCGGCGGCGATCTGGATCAACCGCTCGCGCACCGCGACGGCCACCGGCGATTCGAGTCGGGGTGAGGCGAGGTTGTGCGCTTCGTCGATCACCAGCAGAACCGGGCGGCGTTCCTCGCGCTTGGCCCACAGATCGTCGAGCAGCGACAGGGCGACGACGAGTTGCTGTGCGGGCGTGGAGAATCCGCCGAGATCCAGGACTGTCACATCGGGGCGATCGGCGACGATCTCGGTGACCGCCTGGTCGGCTCCCGCCCAGACCTCCCAGTCGAGCAGTCCCAGATTCTCCACGCGCATCGCGAGCCGGCGGCGAGCCGTGTTCTCGACAGCGCGCAGGTTGTCCAGTACATCGTGGATTTCGCCGGACATCGCCGATGCCAGATGGATCAGTTCGTTGAACTCCTCCCTGTCGGCCACCGGATCCAGCTGCAGCACAGCGGCCTTCGAGGTCAAGGGCATGTCGATGAACTTCGCCCGCAGGCGACCGGGTGGTTCGGATTTCGGTCGCAGGACGCGGATATCGCGCTGGCGCAGGGCCTGCGCGGTGGGGCCGGTGGCGCCGGGGATCACCTCGCCGATGCGGACGAAATCGGAATTCGGGTCGAAGATGACGATCGGCAGCGCGGTGTACGCGATCAGCTGCTCGAGGACCACGCCGAGAGCGTAGGTCTTGCCGGAACCGCTCTGTCCACACCAGAACGTGTGCCGGTTGAAACGGGTGGGGAGCAGTCGGGCGGGGCCGCCGGGCGCCGACAGGCTCACGCCGACCTCGAGCTCGGCGCCGGTGGTGTGGTGGAGCGCGGCGACGGTGTCGCGATCGGCGGGGCCGATCTCCCCGCCGTCGAAGGCGTGACTGGCTCTGGTGTCGATCCCGTCATCGGTGAGTTCGCCGATCAACCTGCCCCGCAGCCCGACGGGCACGGTCGCCGTGCGCTCCTCGACCAGCCCGAGCTGCCTGCGCCCCGCGCAACTGACCACGATCAGGGATCCGGCGGGGAAGGGGCTGGCCGCGGCGTTCTCGACGACGAACGAGCGGCCGTCCTCGGAGCGCACGGACAGGACGGCGGATTCGGCAGACATGGACGTGTCCTCCCGGTGGCGCGTCGACGAGCATCCTGCTGGCAACCACCAGTAAACACGGCCCGGTCACGTCTTCCGGTACACCGCGCGCACGTGTGTCGGGTGCTGTCCGCGGCCCTCGTACCGGAGCGTGCTGAAAGAGGCTTGCGCAGAGAGGTTTTACCTGGTCAAGACCGAATGTAAGTACATTTGCAATTGCATTCGAGGCGCGGAGCGGGGGTATTCTTCTGGGCGATGCCGCACTGACGGCAGCACCCGATTCTCGTTTCCGGAGGTCGCCTGTGGCGAACGAAACGACGACGCTGGAGTTCTCGGCGCAGACACCGCGCAGTGCGGAGTTCGAGCAGTGGGAGGCGTTGATGACGAAGACGTATTTCCCACTCGCGCTCGATCCCACATTGGACGCGCCCACGTTCGGCAGGCTCACCAGCAGTGCCTTGCCCGGTGTCGCCGACTTCTCGCTGACCGCGCTCGCGGGTGGGAATCAGGAATTCCGGCGCACCAAGACGCATGTGGCGTGTGCCGACGAGGAATTCCTGCTTGTCAGCATTCAGGTCGCCGGTCATGCCCGGCTCACCCAAGACGGCCGCTCGGTGCTACTGAAGCCGGGCGAAATGACGTTCCTCGACACCGCGCGGCCCTCGCTCTGGCACGACAGCGTGTCCTACGAGCAGGTGCTCGTGCGAGTGCCCACGCGACTGCTCCGCCTGCAGCCGGGTCTCGCCGAGGTCCGCATACCGACCGCCACCGCGATTGCTCCGGACAGCCCGGCGGGTGTGGTGGCCACCTACTTTCGTGAGCTCGCCCGGGTTCGCGCGCAATCGCCCGCACAGGCCGACATCCTGGCCAGGAGTGCGCTCGACCTCCTCGGCTCGGCGGTGCTGCTCGCCGCGGGGAGCGAACCTGTCGAGGCCCCTGCCGACGCACTCAGTCGCGAACACGTCATGGTCTACCTCCGAAAGCGGTGCACCGACCCGGAATTGACCGTCGACGAGGTGGCCGCGGCCTGTCACATCTCGCGCCGCACGCTGTTCCGAATCTTCGACGGCACTGGCGACAGCCTCAGCACCACCCTGCGCAGATTGCGGATCATGCATGCGCGGAAGCTGCTGGCCCGCACGAGAAGCCACCCGCCCGCAGCGGTCGCCTACGCCTCGGGATTCGCCTCCGAACGGCACTTCTATCGGGTGTTCCAGCAGGAAACCGGGATGACGCCCGGCGAATATCGGCAGTCACACATCGGCTGATCAACGTGGCACTGATTGTCAGAGGCTTGGCGCGGGAGGACTGCCGACACGATCGTTCTCGCAGCACACTGGATTTCGTTGGACCAGTGCGGTACGAGGAGCGATCGCGATGCCGATTCGGATCAGGGCGGTAGCGGTGCAGGCCGAGCCTACGTGGCTGCATCTGCCCGCGGTCCTCGCGCAGACGATCGGCTTCATCGAGGATGCCGGGGCCGGTGGGGCACAGCTCGTCGTGGTGGCGATGGCTGAAGTCGGTCGACCGGGGGTCTGAGTTCCAGTGACGCCACTGGAACGTGAAGTCTTCGCCGACGGTGTGGCGCCGTCGGCGGTTTACCACACCGAACTGGGCTGGGTCGGCGTCCTGGGGGGAGCCGACCATGTGTGCCCGGACCGGCGCGTGGACCTGTGGCGGGAGCAGGTCCACGTCGCCGCGTTCTCCGGATTCATCGTGTATCACCAGGTCGGCGACGACATCGTGGTCGCGGTGAACAGTTCGGCTCGCGGGCTCACTGGTGATTTCGTGAGCCGGTCAGGACCTGACCAACCGGGCGATGGCGTCGGTGGCCTCTTTGATCTTGGCTTCGGCCTCGGGTCCACCGGCGATCGCCGCGTCGACGACGCAGTGTGAGATGTGATCCTCGAGCAGCCCCATCGCGACGGCCTGTAGTGCCTTGGTCATGGCGGAGACCTGGGTGAGGATGTCGATGCAGTACTTTTCCTCTTCGACCATCCGCTGGAGGCCGCGCGACTGACCTTCGATGCGGCGCAGTCGCTTGAGGTAGTCGTCCTTGGCGGTGATGTAGCCGTGGCCTGCGTGGCCCGCGTGCTCGTCGCCGGTCGCGGTGTCGGGGGTGGGTGTTGTCACCGTGGTCTCCTCGCCTGCCTGGTAGCTCGCGTGGCGAACTAATACCCCCCTAGGGTACAGTTTCGCGGTCGAAATGTCAGATGACAGGTCCCCGGTGC